>NZ_CAPDXS010000093.1:0-7147 GCF_948601915.1 uncultured Acetatifactor sp.
CCCTTTTATTTTTAGTCTGCTCCCTCCCTCTGCCAATAATAATTATACACTAACAACGGATCTCCTTACACTTTTCTGCCCACCAGACAGATCCAGTGGGGCAATGCCATGGGCGGATTCTTCCTCCAGTCGTACATCCTGTCCACCTCTTCTCTGTCGGCGCGGAGGCCATTGATGATATCCTCCGTCTTCAGCCAGAAGGGCCGTTCGTAGTCCTTTTCATCGAACATCTCCTCAAAATGTTCAAGGCGCATGCCGGAATGCATCATGGCGTTCATGATATCCTGCAATCTCCAGTGGAAATTCACTGTGGTCTCGTCCTCAAAGGGCCCGGTGGCGTCATAGGGCTTTATGATTTTCAGCTCCTCGTCAAAGGGGCGCAGATGAGGGTGGATCTCATAGACGATATTCAGTCCGCCTTTTTTCAATATCCGGTTTACATTGGCATACATGGACGGCAGGTCATTGAGCCATACGTGCACGCCGTTTGAGGTGTACACCAGGTCGTACCCGCCGTCCGGGATGCCTTCCAGCTTCATGGTGTCCGCGCACACGAATTCGATGGCATCGCCAAGCCCTTCCCGGACCGCCACCTGCCTTGCGTGGGCCAGTTGATTGTCGGAGATATCGCAGGAGGTCACCGTGGCGCCTGACAGGGCGAAGGCGAAGACAGCCAGATTGTCGCCGCTGGAGGGCACGCAGACACGCTTCCCTTTCAGGTCGGGAAGGTAGCGTTGGATCAGTTCCCAGGTCTTCTTATGGAATGCCTTTGCGGGATCGTTCAAAACCGGGCGGAGGATTTTCTCCGAATGGTTGAAAGCCGACCACTTTTCCGAATAACTGTTCCAGTCTTTCCTGTTCTTTTCCACTATTTCTTTAGATGTCATCATGGCAACCTCCTGTCACTGCTGCTGGTGTCCTGCGGCTCTGTATAGAAGGATATCATGAAACGGGGGCTGATTCAAGTCCGGGAAGGGTTATAACGAAAGTATGGACATGTCTTTGACGCTCACGACAGATTTTCACCCTTTCAGGAGTAAAACGGGAATGAGAGCCGGAATGGTATAGAATGAAATCACATCGAAAGGAGAGTCGAAACTATGAAGAAGACAATGAGCATTACATTCCTGGAAGTAACGAAATTACTGAAAAAGAGCGAGTTCCTCATAGGCCTGATCCTGGTGCTGGTCATGGGCGGGGGGATGACATACGGCGCGTACAGGTTCCCGGACAGCTTCGGGGTGCACAATGTGATCGCGTTCTATGGCAACTTCTCCAGCATCCTGATCATGTTCCTGGCGGCAAAGAGCCTGGGGGAGGAATTCGATTTGAAGACAGCCACCTTCGTCTTTACGTCAAGGAGCACCAGAACCCAGATCGTCACGGCGAAAATCGTCAGCGTGGCCCTTGCCAATATGCTGATTGGTCTGTGCGGCGGGATTTTGTACGACATTTCAATAGTCATCTGCGGACAGCCCTGGACAGTGCCCGTGATGCTCGGAACCATTGGGAAAGAGATGCTGATTTATACGA
Organism: uncultured Acetatifactor sp.; assembly: GCF_948601915.1. Classification (NCBI taxonomy): domain Bacteria; kingdom Bacillati; phylum Bacillota; class Clostridia; order Lachnospirales; family Lachnospiraceae; genus Acetatifactor; species uncultured Acetatifactor sp. The sequence continues at coordinate 1,534 of NZ_CAPDXS010000093.1, forward strand.
TTTACGGCTTTGCCATAGGAGCCACAGCAGTGATGATTGCCTGCCTGCGCAATTCCACCATCACGTCTTTTATCTATCTGATCGTGCTGTTCTGGGTAATGCCCGGCATCCTGCAGATGATCGGACAGAAGATAGCGGCATTGGGGAAAGTGATGGACTATGTGCTGTTCTGTATGTCCGACCAGTTCCTGATGTACCAGGACTGGAGCGCCAAGAACATTGCGGTGTTTATCGTCACGGGCATCGCGTTCTCGATTGTGGGAATGGCCGTTCTGCAGAGAAGGGATTTGTAGTGAGAAAAGGCTGGCTTCGCCCTTGACAACATGCTTGAAACGGCTATAATAAAGTATAACTTTGGGTTAGCCAAAAGGAGCGCGCCATGTATTCCATTAAAAGACATATTTGAAGAAGAAACTCCATCTGATGGAGGGAGTGGGCGAATCTGTAAATAAGCTTCTTAAAGCGAAAAACCATCTGGCCTTCGTTAAATTCCTGACTTGTGTGGCAGCGCGCATTCCGGTTATCCGGGTGTAAGGGATTTTTCATGTTCCTAAGAAAGGGGGCTGAGATTTATGGCAAGGACAGTGAGCATCGGGCGTCAGGATTTTCAAAGGATAAGGGAAAGCAACAACTTCTATGTGGACAAAACCCACTTTATCAGGGAGTGGTGGGAGGCGGACGATGAGGTGACTCTGATTGCGCGTCCCAGAAGGTTCGGAAAGACACTGAACATGAGCATGCTGGAGAAGTTCTTTTCAGTGAGCTATGCGGGGAGGGGCGATTTGTTTGAGGGTCTCTCCATTTGGGAGGATGTGAAATATCGCGGGCTACAGGGAACCTGGCCGGTCATTTCCCTGAGCTTTGCCGACATCAAGGAAACTTCCTTTATACAGGCCCGCAAAAAAATGTGCCGTATCATGAATGAGCTTTATAAACAATTCGATTTTCTGCTGAAAACGGATCTGCTGACAGAGAGCGAAAAGAAGGAGTTTTGGATTTCCGCCGATATGGAGGATAATCAGCTCTCTTTTTCCCTGAAGCTATTATCCAGCCATCTGTCCCGCTATTACGGGAAGAAGGTGCTCATATTTTTGGACGAGTACGATACGCCCATGCAGGAGGCTTTTGCCAATGGGTATTGGGATGAGATGGCGGCCTTCATCCGGAGCATGTTCAACTCCACATTTAAGACGAATCCCTATATGGCGAGGGCGGTTTTGACGGGGATAACGCGAATCAGCAAAGAATCCATTTTTTCTGATTTGAATAACCTGAAAGTGGTTACGGTTACATCCGAAGAATATGCAGATGCCTTTGGCTTTACGGAGAGGGAAGTATTTCAGGCTTTGGACGAATTTGGATTATCAGATAAAAAAGAGGATATAAAGCAATGGTATGATGGTTTTACTTTCGGAAAGACCGGTGATATTTATAATCCGTGGTCTATCATAAATTATCTGGATACCAAAAGGCTGGCCGCCTACTGGGCCAACTCCAGCGCCAACAGCCTGGCGGGGAAGCTGATTCGGGAGGGCAATAAAAACATCAAGCTGGAGTTCGAAAGGCTGATGCAGGGGGAGACCCTCCGAATGGAAATCGACGAACAGATTGTATTCAATCAGCTGAATACCGGGAAGAACGCAATCTGGAGCCTTCTGCTTGCCAGTGGTTACCTGAAGGCTGTGGATACCGAATATGATGACGAAACAGGCTGCTTCTACTATTACCTCGCCCTGACCAACTGGGAAGTACGAATCATGTTCCAGAGAATGATTCGGGACTGGTTCTGGGAGGAGGGCGACTCTTACAATGATTTTATCAAGGCACTGCTGGCGGACGATGTGAAGGCCATGAATTTCTATATGAATAAGGTGGCCCTGCAGACGTTCAGCTTCTTCGACTCGGGGAAGAAGCCGTCAGAGGAGGAGCCGGAAAGGTTCTACCACGGCTTTGTCCTGGGGCTGATGGTGGAGCTGGCAGATAAATATGTGCTGACATCCAACCGGGAGAAGTGCAAAGCAAGCTACGCTTGCTTGGGCCAGTACGACGTGATGTTGGAGCCCAAGACAGTTCGGGGCGACGGCGTTAAAACTGGCGGAAGAGAAGCCGATGCTATTATTATAGAATTCAAGGTTCAGGATGCATCGGAGGAAATGGAGCTTTCCGATACCGTGGCCAGTGCCCTGGAACAGATAGAGGAGCAGAATTACGAGGCTGGACTGATCGCAAGGGGAATTCCGAAGGAGAGAATCCGGAAGTACGGCTTCGCCTTCTGCGGGAAGAAGGTTCTCATTGGGGGAGAAAGCATGGGGAGCGTGTATGATGAGAGGGGGATTTTGAGCTTTTAGCTGCAAAGGAAAGACTCCCCTGTTAAGGGAGTCTTTTAGAAAAAGCTGTGCGCCAACGCCCTTTGCGGGACTAGATAATAAGCATCCCCCGCATTTCACGCCCGACAAATCCGCACCTGCTGTATAAACACCCCCTCCTCCATCCGCGTCTCATGATAAACATTATCATACCGATTCAAAATCTCCCCCACAGTATAAAGCCCGATCCCACGCCCCTCCCCCTTAGTGCTCACATCCTTCTTACACATCTGCCCCAGAGAAAGCCCCCTGTCCACAAAAGAATTGGACAGAAGGAACACCACATCCCCCTCCACCCTGCCCAGATGGAAACCCAGGAAAGGGCGCTCCGTCTCCAGGCAGGCCTCGATCGCATTGTCCAGATAGATCCCCAGCACCCTCACCAGATCCACCGGATCCATGTGCACAGAATCAATCACATCCGGGATATCCACCTCCACCTCAACCTCCCGGTTCACCGCCAGGAGCAGCTTCGTATACAGGATGCTCTTCAGCTCCAACACCTCCACATGCAGCAGACTGTTCAAAGCGTCATTCTTCTGGGTGAGACCCTTCTGCATAGGCAGGATATGCCCATAGAAAAACTCCCCCAGCTCCTCATACCGCCCCTCCTCGATATAAGCCGCCAGAGAAGCCATCACATTGATATAATCATGCCGGAAAGAGCGCAGATTATCATAGACCATCTCCAGATTCCCCGTGTACTCCTTCAGATGCTCCAGATACTCCACCTTCTTCCGCGCCTCATAATTCCCCCTCACAGCGTGCAGCACGATAAAAAGCATGCTGAATGTAAACAGAAAATACAGCACAAGGGAAGCCACCATCAAAAAATACTCCCGGTGGGTGATCTCTATAGTATCAAAAAAAGAAGCCATAGTGAGGATCATATAAGCGCAGAGCAAAAGGGTCAAAGCCAGGAAAGCCAACAGCTTCTTCCCCATCCCCTCCAAAATATCCCCGAGATACCGCAAAAACAGCCGCCTCACCAGATAGAGGGCGGGAAAACTGACGATTCCGGTACCGATGGAATACAGTACAATCCACGCCGCATCCGCATTCAACTCCTTCACGGACAGATCCCACAGGAGATTGAACGCCAGCCCGACCAGATTGCCGAATACGCAATTCAGTATATAACCAATCGGAAGATAGAAGAACATATAGTGCTTCCCGGTGGACTTCACCAACAGCACAGAATGCACCCCCAATGTGACCACAACCAGCGGATAAAAGGTAAAATAAGCCTGTACCAGAAAAAACGCCGAAATCGATAAAACCAAAATTGCGTATACCCTTCGGGGAACATAGGGATGGGCCAGGATAAAAACGTCACAGGTCAGCAACAACCCAATCAGCAGCGAAGCAATCAAATAGAGCATCATCGTAAAAACCCCCTGAAACAGTATGATTTTGACTAAAATATCTGAACCTGCTGTATGAACAGCCCCTCCTCCATCCGGGTCTCATGATACACATTGTCATACCGGTTCAGGATTTCCTCCACATTACAAAGCCCAATCCCACGCCCCTCCCCCTTAGTGCTCACATCCTTCTTGCACATCTGCCCCAGGGAAAGCCCCCTGTCCACAAAAGGATTGGACAGAAGGAACACGATTCCCTCCTCCGTCCTGCCCAGATGGAAACCCAGGAAAGGGCGCTCCGTCTCCAGGCAGGCCTCGATCGCATTGTCCAGATAAATCCCCAGCACCCTCACCAGATCCACCGGATCCATGTGCACACAATCGATCACGTCCGGGATATCCACCTCCACCTCAACCCCCCGGTTCACCGCCAGGAGCAGCTTGGCGTACAGAATGCTCTTCACCTCCAGCACATGCACATGGGACAAGCGGCACAACGCGTCGTTCCTCTGTGCCAGCCCCTCCTGCATAGGCAGGATATGCCCATAGAAAAAGTCCCTCAGCTCCTCATACCGCCCCTCCTCGATATAAGCCGCCAGAGAAGCCATCACATTGATATAATCATGCCGGAAAGAGCGCAGATTATCATAGACCATCTCCAGATTCCCCGTGTACTCCTTCAGATGCTCCAGATACTCCACCTTCTTCCGCGCCTCATAATTCCCCCTGACAGTGTGCAGCACAATCAGGATCATGCTCAAAGTGAACAGAAAATACAGCACAAGGGAACCGACCATCAACAGGAACTCCCTGTGGGTGATGTCCAGCGTGTCAAAAAAAGAAGCCATCGTGAAAAGCATGAACGCGCAGAGCAGCAAAGTCACCCCGATCAAAGACAGCAGCCTTCCCCCCATTTTTTCCAAAACACCCGAAACATACCGCCCCACCAGCCCCCTGGCCACAAAAAGCAAAGGACAGGACAATACAAGACTACAGCCGCCCAACAGGACAATGTAAAACCCATCCCCGTTAATGTCCTTCACAGACAGACCCCAGGCCAGATTAGCTCCCAGAGCCACCAGATTGCTCACCACACAGTTCAAAATATAACCAAGGGGAATGGAAAGGAACGAATCCAACCGCCCCGTCCACTTTACCAACAGCGCAGAATTCACCCCCAGAGCCACCGGCAGCAAAGGAGAAAAGTCAAAATACAATTGCAGCAAAAAGAACCCCCCAAACGAAAAAAAGAAAAGAAAATACTTCCCTATAGAAAGACGCGGGCGGCCCAATATCAGGATATCGCATGTCAGCATCAGGGCATTGCACGCCGCCATCACCAACAATATCATCATAAAAAACTCCTTAAAACAGTACAGACGGATCCGGTAACCTGATATATTATAATATATCACCCACAGCCTGGCAAGCAGAAACGCGTTCATGACTCCAAAACGCCCATTCGCGACAGAAAAAAGAAAACCGCGGTTTCGTGCTTTATAATAAAACAGAAAAAAGCGTAGCCGGAAATCCTCTGCCCAAGTGCGGGTACTGGGAGGGGCGGACGCGGGACTGGAAAAACAGCGTCTGCCCCGTCCAGCACCCCAGAGGAATTACGGACGCAATCATTACGCGTCCGGAAATCCTCTGCCCAAGTCGGGTGCAGGGAGGGCGGACGCGGAACTGGAATAGGAGGAAAAAGATGAATTGCGCATTAAAAGTAAACAATGTCAGCAAAAAAGCAAAAGACTTCCAGATTTTGCACAACGTATCCTTTGAACTGGAAAAAGGCGAAATCGTGGGCCTGATCGGCCCCAATGGAGCCGGAAAGACCAGCATCATGAAAATCCTGGTAGGCCTGACCAGGAACTACACCGGAGAAGT
>NZ_CAPDXS010000093.1:7157-21420 GCF_948601915.1 uncultured Acetatifactor sp.
GGACTTGACCGCCGTCAAAGACATAGGCTGCATGATCGAGACCCCCAATTTCTACCCCTACAGCACAGGCTACCAGAACCTCATGTACTTCGCCGGACTCAACGGCGTGGGGAAACAGAAAGTGGAGGAACTGCTGAAACTGCTGGGCCTGTGGGACGCCGCCCACAAGAACGTCAAAACATACTCCCTGGGCATGCGCCAGAGACTGGGGATCGCCCAGGCCCTGCTCAAGGATCCCGATGTCCTGGTGCTGGACGAACCCACCAACGGCCTGGATCCCGAGGGCATCTATGAAGTCCGGGAATATATCCGGAAAATCGCCGGCGAAAACCATATCACCGTGCTGATCTCAAGCCATCTGCTGGGAGAACTGGAAAAAATGTGCGACAGAGCCATCATCCTCAAAAAGGGCCGGATCATCCAGTTCATGGATTTCCATGACAAAAACGGGAAACACACAGAGTACGTCATCGAAAGCCCGGATCCACAGGAAGTCCGGAAAATCCTCCAGGAGAACGGCTACCCTGTGACCTCACAGCACCAACAAAAACTGCGGATCCAGATTCGTCCGGAGCAGAAACAGGACGTGGCGAAACTGCTGGCAGCCCGCCAGGCGGTGGTCACCGGGCTCTATGAGACAGGCGAGACCCTGGAGGACACCTTCCTGGAACTCATGAAAGACTGAAAGCCCCCTTGACATCCTCAGGAGCTTTCGCAATAATAAAATAATAAAAGGAAAAAAAGGGACTGTCCCAGGGAGGCCATGCAACATGCTGAAAACTTATTCATGAAAGGCAGGAAGCCCCCCTCTTGACATCCCCAAAGCCTTTCGCAATAATAAAATAATAAAAGGAAAAAAGGACTGCCCCAAGGAGACCATGCAACATGCTGAAAATTTATATATGCGAGGATATCGAAGTACAGCGGGACAGGATACAGCAGGTGATCGAGAACATTGTCCTGATGGAAGACCTGGACATGGAGCTGAGCTGCGTCTCGGAAGACCCCCATGAAATCCTGGAGAAAGTGAAAGAGACAGAGGAAGTGGGGCTGTACTTCCTGGACATCGAGCTGGGCGCCGACATGACAGGGCTCACCCTGGCGCAGGAAATCCGGAAATACGACCCCAGAGGCTTCGTCATCTTCATCACCACCCATTCGGAAATGAGCTACATGACCTTCATCTACAAGCTGGAGGCGCTGGACTTCATCCTGAAGGACGACCCGGAGGAGCTGGGAAAAAGAGTGTACGAATGCATCCTGAAGGCCAACCAGAGATTCTCCTCCGCCAAGAACAAAGTCCATGGGAACTTTTCCGTGAAAGTGAACGAAAAGGTGTTCACAGTGGACTATGACGACATCCTCTTCTTCGAGACCTCCCCCAATGTGCACAAAATCATCCTCCACTGCAAGAACCGCCAGATGGAATTTCTGGGGAAGATCAAGGAGATCGAAAAACAGGTGGACGGACGATTCTACCGCTGCCACCGCTCGTTCCTGGTGAACCGGGACAATATCAGGGAGATTGATTTCCAGAAGCGGGTGATCTACATGGTGAACGGGGACGAATGCCTGATTTCGTCCCGGATGATGAAAGGGCTGAAATAGAGGGGTAGGCTCACACCAGCTTCAGGAACTCGACCACCACCCTGGTCATATACCGATTCCGTTTATAATAGAAATTCACGTTCCGCACGGCATCCGGATAGGGCAGCTTATAGTAAATCAGGCGGTGGTCGTCCGGCATATGGCGGATCAGGATGTCGCCGTTGAAGGAAATGCCCATTCCGTAGCGGGACAGGTTGTAGGCCGTGATCTGCTGCTCCGGCTCCAGCTTGATCCGGGGCGCGAAATGGCCGCAGTCGTGGCAGAGCTTTTCCGCCCGGGACCTGGTGTCGTTGCCGCTTTTGAGCAGCAGGAAAGCGTCCTCCCGGAAAGACTCCAGAGGCACGGGAGGGACGGAGGCCTCCAGATGGCGGCCGTTTTTGACATCGGAGAGGGAGAGGGCATAGCCCTTCAGCCTTTCGTTGGAGGGAAAATGGCTGGGCACTGCCAGGAGCAGATGCTCCTCACAGAAAAACGTTTTTTCGTATATAGATGCATCCACGGACTGATTGTCGATCAGGAGGTCCAGGAATCCGGCGAAGAGCCGCTCCTCCAGTTCGGCGGTGGTGGCCTCCACCAGGTTCACATGAATCAGGGGATACTGCTCGGTGAACCGGGAGAGCAGGGGAGGCAGCACATAGGAGGCGAAGAGGTTGGTGCCCCCGATGGCGATGGCGCCGCTTTTCAGGCCCCGGATGTCATCCACGTAATTGCAGAAGCGTTTCTCCACGTCCATGATGTTCTCCACGGAGCGGATGTACTCCTCCCCCAGCTCGGTGAGCCGGATGGGATTGGTGCTGCGGTCGAAGACGGGAAAGCCGATCTGGGCCTCTGCTTTTTTCACGGCGGCGCTCAGGGAGGGCTGGCTGATGAACAGGTTTTTGGCGGCTTTCGAGAAGCTCATTTCTCTGTAGACCTCATAGACGTAGTGCATTCCCTGGAACATAATGGTTCTCCTTTATTCCCGCGAGCAATGAGCCAAGCGGCCGTGCTTGCACGGCCAGTTGGCGAATGCCGCGAGGGTCAAATAACAAAGTGTCCGAAGGACACTTTCTGCTCTGCAGCGCTGCAAGCTTTATTGAACTGACTGTGCCGGGCCTGGATTTTCGGGTGGGAAGATTCAGGCTTCGCTGTGGCTGTGAGCGGATTGATTGTATGCCATGACTGATTGGATGCGCTCTCCCCTGCCAGAGGGGATTTTAGCTTCTGTTCAACCAGCTGTTTCTGCGAGAGTGATATAGCCTGTAGCCTATATTATGTATATCTGCATAAATATTTTAAAATATTGTAGTCCGGATTTATAGTAAAGTCAAGAGGTAGAAATCAGGTTGATATTCGGAAAGAGAAACACAGCTGGTCAGGGTGATGGAGTCCTATCATGTGACGGAGGCGGGGATTCCGGGGAAGGACACCATGGAAGCGTTCAGGAAGGCATGCGTCTTTCTCTGTCCGGAAGAGAGGGGAAATCTTTGCAGGATGCTGAATCTATTGTGGAAAAAAGGAAATCATGGTATACTTACATCCATAGGCAGGGAAAGCGGGAGAGGGCTTGCGGACCAATTATTGGAATAGCGTCAGGTTTGGAACGAGAACGATGGACATCCATGTGTTTTGCCAGGATGCGGGGACTGAAAGAGACAGGAGGAGGGTAAAAGTGGAGACATTCGGCACAGTTCTATCTGAGAGGGCTCTGGAAATTATCATGGGGCATGCGCATGACGACAAGTCGATTTCCTCCGTACGGTCATTCGCATACGACATGTTAGGCCCCACACCGGATCGGGGAGATCTGCTCTATCGCTATGAACATTCGCTCAGAGCGGCGGAAAACGCAGCCGTCGTTGCGGAAGCAGAAGGCCTTCCAAAAGACGACCTGATCATAGCCTGTCTTCTGCATGATGTGGGATATAGAGAATGCCGGGATGACTTTAGGAGGCATCCGTTTTTCAGCGCAGACATTTCTAAAAGCTATCTGGAAAAGATAGGATATCCTCCGGAGGCTTTGCGGGAAATGGTAAAAGGAATCGCCCTGCACAACCTGACAGACGACCTGCCAAAGGACATGACGGTATTTCAGATATCGGTAAGGGACTGCGATGACATCGACCGGTTCGATATGATAAGGACCGCGATGCTGCTGGGAGATTGCGTAAATGAGAAGACGAATCAGGAAATCATAGCATCCTGCAGTCAGGCCATTGACAGCGCGAATTGGATCATGTCTTTGCCGAGAGGGACCAGGACGGCACAGGATATGATAAATGAAAACTGCCGGAAGAGAATCGCTCTTCTGCAGGATATTTTGGCGCAGGCCAACAAAGGATTATGAAACTATTGACTTTTGGCCGGTTGGGACATAAACTGAACAAAAAGGCGTTTGGATGTGGAGGTGATTTCAATGGGAACTTATTTGAATCCGGGAAACAATGGCTACCAGGAAATCCTGCAGTCTGAATATGTGGATAAGACAGGTCTGATTGCCTTGATCAATCATACCGTGGGGACAATGCAGAAGCTGACCTGTATCAGCAGGCCGAGGCGCTTTGGCAAGTCCTACGCGGCGAAAATGCTGTGCGCATACTACGACTGCTCCTGTGATTCCCGTGCGCTGTTTGACGACAAGGAGATAGCGGGGACGCAGGGGTATCTGACGCATCTGAACCAGTACCATGTGCTTAATCTGGACATCACCGGCTTCATCTCCGGTGCGGAGAGGATGAACATGCCGCTCTCAAATGTGCCGAATATGATCGCCGATGCGGTCTACAGGGAACTGACGGAAGAGTATCCGGAGCTGGAAGGGAAAAGCCTCGAGGACGCCATGATCGGCTGCGTGGAAAAATCGGGGAAAGAGTTCGTGTTCGTCATTGACGAGTGGGACGCGCTGATCCGGGAGGCTAAGGGGGATGCGGCAGTACAGAGGAAGTACCTGAACCTCCTCAGGGGCTGGTTCAAGAACAATAATTTCACGCCCAGGGTCGTGGCGGCGGCTTACATGACAGGCATCCTGCCCATCAAGAAGGACGGCTCCCAGTCGGCCATCTCGGATTTCAGGGAGGTGACCACCCTGAATCCGGGCAGGTTCGTGGAATTCACAGGCTTTACGGAAAGGGATGTCCGGTCATTGTGCGGGAAATACGGGATGGATTTCCGGGAACTGCGGCAGTGGTATGACGGATATGACTTTCCCGGATACGGAGCCATTTATAATCCCTATTCCGTGATGTGCGCCATGCAGGAGCAGAAGTGCCGCTCCTACTGGCAGAAGACATCTGCGGCGGAATCCCTGATGACCTATATCAACATGGACTTCGAGGGGCTGCAGGAGACCATTTCCCGGCTGATTTCCGGGGAGGAGGTAGAGGTTGACACGGACCTTTTCGAGAATGATTTCGAATCCTTCAAGAGCCGTGACGATGTGCTGACGCTGCTGATCCATTTGGGCTATCTGACCTGGCAGGAGGACGATGGGACGGCGCGCATCCCAAATGAAGAGGTGAGGATTGAGTTCCGCAAGATTCTAAAGGGGACGAACGTGAACCGGAAATGGATGGAGCTGCTCGGCCGCTCCGAAAAGCTCCTGGAGGACACCATAGCGGAAGACGCGGAGGCTGTCGCAAAGGCCGTGGAGGAGATACGGGATTCCCAGTACGCGCCGACCTACTATAATGACGAACAGGCATTGCGGTACGTGATCAAGTTCGCGTACATTGCCGCGTTAGACCAGTACCTGAAGGTGGAGGAGCTGCCCTCCGGGAAAGGGATTGCGGATGTGGTGTACCTGCCGAAGCGCAGGTCCACGCTCCCTGCGCTGGTGGTGGAACTGAAATGGAACAGGCCGTCCGAGGGAGCAATCCGGCAGATAAAAGAGCGGAACTATCCGGCGATATTGCAGGACTATGACGGCGAGATCGTGCTGGTGGGAATCGGTTATGATGCGAAAAAGAAAGCGCATAGCTGTGTGATTGAAAGAATCTGAAGGCTGCCTGGCGGGAACAGGGCCTGCTTAAATTTTGCGAAAGGAGAGTATGATAACATGACTATTTTTATGAGAGGTGTCTGCCTTTAATGCCGCATCAGTGGACAGAGATACGAAGATAAACGCATAATAATTCTCTTTTTGACCAGTACCGACTGTTGAAAGGAGAAAAAATGAGCTATATAAACGCGAATCTTGTATTGCCGAAAGAACTGATAAAGGAAATCCAGAAATATGCAGACGGAATCAACCTGTACGTACCCAAAGTACCTGAGGCGAAAAGCGCCTGCAGCTCCTACAAGCTGGAAATATGCAGACGGAATCAGGAAATATATGGGAGATTTCTGTAGGGCGAAAAGGTCTCGGAATTAGCCGGAGCATATTTCCTTTCCGAAAAGAGCATCTATCGAATCCTTGGCGGGATGAAAAAGAAATCATGACATTTGGACGGGAGAAATCGTTTAGCGGTTTCTCCCGTTCTTTTCGATTTCCACATAAGAATGACAATCGGAAGTCCTCATGTTATCATTTATACTGCATAACGCTGAATGCTGCCTAATGCAATCATGCGATTGAAACGGTCAGCGTTATGCAGTCTGATTTCACGGCAAGTGAAATCGTTAAGCAGTATATACTGCGCACCGGTTAAATTTGCATTACAAGTGCCACAGACAGAATCGCTCATGATAAGCTTAGGCTTCATGAAGCGATTGAAACAGGTTCAAAGGAAGGAGAGGGATGCGCATGCGGGATTACAGATGCAGCGGAAGCAGCCCTGCGCTGGCAGGGCGGATACAGGAGAAACTGGAGGGAATTGTGCGGGAAAAGAAGACCGCGGCGGCCTGTGCCGCAGTCTGCGGGCCTGGCGGGCTCCTGGCGGCGGCCTGTGCCAGCACAAGGGGGTTCAAGGACAGCCTGGCCCGGGTGGATGATTTATATAATGTAGGCTCCGTCTCCAAAATATATGTGACGGCGGCTGTCATGAAGCTGGTGCAGGAGGGAAGGGTATGTCTGGACGAGCCCGTGCGCAGATACCTGCCGCACTGGAAGCTGGCGGACGCCCGCTGCCGTGAGATTACCGTCCGGATGCTTCTGAACCATTCTTCCGGAATACCGGGGACGAATCTTCACGACCATCTGGCACCGGAGGAAGGGGAGGATCTCTTTACAGGAAGATACCGGAATACACCGGCGTACTGGCAGACGGTGAAGCTGCGGGCCAGGCCGGGCAGTTTCTCCGGCTACTGCAACGATGGGTTCGACCTGGCGGCGGAGGTGGTGGAGGCGGTGACCGGGGAGCCTTATATCCGCTGGCTTCGGGAGCAGATAACAGGGCCTGCGGGGCTTTTTTCCGTGGGAGTGGGCAGGAGGCTTGCGGAAGGGTATGTGAAGGTGTCCTGCCGGGGCGCGGAGCCGGGGACGGAGCCGGAGAAAGGGCGTCTGCCTGTAAACGGCAGGGAGAAGGGGAAAGCCTGAAGACGCCGGAACCAGTCAGCGGCGAAGAGGTAAGCCTCAAAACGCCGGAACCTGTGGACGCCGCAAAAAGCGTGCTCCTGGAAACCCCCGGCAGGTACGGCGGACTGGCATATGGGAGCGTTGGTGTTTATCGTTTTTCCGTTCATAATGATACGCTGTACACGGAAGCCCTGCAAAAGGGAGGCGGTTGGCGGAGGGAAGAGGAGCTGAGCGGTTTCCGATGGGACGGAAGCTCCTTTGCGAAAGGGGAGCATGACCGGATTACGGCGGAGGAATATGACGGAAAGGTCTATTACATAAGGTGGGGAGTGGCTTTCTGCCAGAAGAACAGCGGATATCCCTCTCCCGGAACCATTTGGCCCCGCCTGGCGGGAGCCTGCTTTACAGCGGAAGGGGGAGGGGAGGCTTTCGGCAGAATCTGCCTGGAAGCCATCAATGAAGAAAATGTGCTGATCTTTACCACGGACCATGAGGAATACCCGGTGGTGCCCCTTGTATGCGATCCCCGGAAGGAGGATGAGATGTGCCATAATACCTTGTGACGAGTTCAGTTGCCCACAAAAATTCACGAACAGGGACACGATCAACTGGACTTTTCGTGGAAAGAATAGGACAATGGGACTTGAACACAAGGAGGTTCATTATGGCAGAATTAACCTATACGAAAGTAGGCGACTACTATATCCCCAATCTGATACTTGACGAAGAACCGGAGCAGGATGTATTCTATGGCAAGTACGGTGATCTTCGGCGCGACTACCTCCGGGAGCATAAGCCCAAACTGTGGATGGTGCTGGTGAACAGCGGCAAACTGGCTGACCACCTGAAGGGTGTCGAGCGGATGGCGGAGCAGCGCATGGATACGCTCCTGCCGCAGTTGATGAAGGCCGCTGGCGTGACCGAGGAATTGAAGGCCCGCGACCAGATGGCGTGGGTAGGGCTGGTCAATAACTGTCGGGCGCGGGCCGATGAGATCATCCTAGCCGATCTGGTTTATGTTTGAGGGGGCGAGGCTGGTGCTGACCTTTGAGAAAGTGATGGAGGTTTTCAAGGACTATCTCACCGAGGATACCCGATATGAGATCGTCATGACCTCCCACGGCTACACAGTGCTGGAATGGGATTCCAGCGCCAACACCTGGGCGGGCGAGGAACTGTGCGCCACGCCGGAGATCATGCGGGATGTGCTGCTGGATTGCTTCATCGGGTATCTGGAATACAAAGCAATCACCACGAACGGGGAAATTTCCGAGGCCGAACAGGTGGGGATTACCGCACAGCGGCAGGTACTTTTGGAGAAGCTGCAATAAAAACCAGCAGAGGCCCGGAAGCAGGTTGACGCTTTCGGGCCTCTGTGCTGCTATGGACGCAGAGAATTATGCAAAACCGAGCAAAAACTGTTGCAACTCCACCTAAACTCCACAATTCTGTGTTACACTGGGCGCAGGAGGTGACACCAATGCAAAAACATATCCTGATTATCGAAGATGAACAATCCATACAGAACATTTTGAAAGCCTTTTTGGAGGATGCCGGGTACACTGTCACACTGGCTGATGACGGTATGGCTGGAATAGCCGCTTTCCACAAGGCAACTTATGATTTAGTGCTGCTGGACATTATGATGCCCAAAATGGACGGCTATGCTGTCTGTGAAATGATACGCAACGAAAGCGCAACGCCGGTTATCCTGCTGACGGCTTTGGACGATGAGGACAGCCAGATGAAGGGTTTTGACCTCCTGGCTGACGATTATATCACCAAGCCTTTTTCCATGCCCCTGCTTCTGCGGCGGATTGAAGCGGTCTTGCGGCGCACACAGAATACCGAGATCAATCGCGATGTGCTGTCTTATCATCAAATTCAGTTGGACACGAAAAGGTATCAGGTATTTGTATCCGGACAGGAAGTGGCATTGACAGCCCGTGAGTTTGAAATTCTCCATTTGTTCATGGAGAATCCAGGCCGGGTATTCACCAGAGAACAGCTTTTGGACATTATCTGGAACTACGACTTTGTCGGGGATGATAAGATCATCAATACCCACATCAAGAACATCCGAAAGAAGCTGGGAGTTGACTGTATCGAAACCATAAGAGGGGTGGGGTATCGAATTGAGAAAGAAAATTAAAAGCAGCCTATGGCTGAAAATCTTTTTACTGCTGACAACGCTTCTGTTCGCCGTCAGCATTCTTCTCTATGGAACCATTATGGCAGTCATGCCAGCCAGTTACAAATACGCACTGACATCTAATTATACGGAACAGGTCAGTCGGCTAATCGCAGATTTAGAGCATCATGACCTTGATGACGCAACACAAAAAATCTATGAGTTTTGCATCAACAATAATGCTGGGGCCTTATTAAGCGGCAGTCAAACCAGTCTTTCCTTTGGCGAAGGAATTTTTGATGAACAGCAGCGGGAACAGAACGTTTTTCAGACGGCTTCTGCTTCGCTGGCCCTTGAGAATGGCACTTATACTTTGCAGATCACAATGTCTGCCAGAGCGGTGAACCAACTGACCGAAACCTTTTGGCGGCTGCTGCCAATCGTCGGAATTGCGGTGTTGACAATTTCGTTGATTGCATCCTATTTTGTGACACGACTTCTGACAAAGCCTATTCTTGAAATCAGCGATATTTCCAAGCGTCTGACCACGCTGGATATGACCTGGCGCTGTGATACCTCCCGTACCGATGAGGTTGGAACGCTGGCTTTGAATCTCAATACCATGGCGGCGCGGCTGGACAGCACCCTAAAAGAACTGTCTGCGGCAAATGAAAAACTGCAAGCCGATATTGAGCAGGAGCGGCGGCAGGAAAAATTGCGGGTAGACTTCTTCCGGGCAGTTTCTCATGAGTTGAAAACGCCGATTACCGTTTTGAAGGGCGAGTTGGAAGGGATGATCTATCAGGTAGGCGAGTACAAAGATCGTGACACACATCTCCGGCAATCTCTGCGGACAGTCAATGATATGGAGCTGCTGGTGAAGGAGATTCTTTCGGCCTCCCGTATGGCCGGGAGTGACTTCAGCCTGACGCTCTCTGATGTGGATTTGAGCCAGCTTGTGCGGGAGTGCTGCCGGAAGTGGCAGGGAGCCGCAGAGGACAGGGAGCAGCGTTTCCAAGCCGAGATCGAGGATGGCCGTACCTGCCAGGGGGATATGGCGTTGCTGCAAAAGGCGGTATCCAATATCATTGGCAATGCGGTCGCTCATTCGCCGTCACAGGCGGAAATCAGCGTCACGCTGGCGGGAAATATCCTGCAAGTAAGGAACAGCGGTGTATCCATTGACAGTGCCAATCTGGAGAAGATATTCGAGCCATTTTACCGGGTAGACCGCTCCCATAACCGGAACACAGGCGGCAGCGGCCTGGGCCTCTACATCGTCAAAACGATTTTAGAACGGCACGGATTTTCTTTTCGCATGAATAGTACCGATGATGAGGTATGCTTTACCGCCATATTCTGAACAGGTGAACCAATCAGGCCGGGCAGTCCCCAGGGACAGCCCGCCTAAACTTTATCGAAACTCCACCCCAGCTCCACCTGAACTCCATTTTTCGGTTGTATTCTTTTGATGTTCCCAGTCAGGGAGCGCACAAAACCAAAGGAGGTATACAGACGAATCATGCGAAAAAATCTTGGTATTGGGAGAAATGAGGTGGCGGCGCAATGAGCCTATGGAAACGGGCCTGCCTGTATTCCATACGGGAAAAGGGCAAGACAATCACGCTTCTGGCGTTTCTGCTGGTCATGGCAGCCATGATGCTGACCTGCCTTTCCATCCAATCCGCCACAGAAACCGCAAACGCCAACATCAAAAAGGCCCTGCTGGGGTATTTTACCATCAACGCAAAGCATCTGGAGAACGGTATCCCGGAGGATACGGTGAGCAGCATTCTCGCCATAGACGGCTTGAGCGGCAGGTACACCCTGCGCTCCTATTCCCATGCAAACTATTATGACGCAGGTGGAAAGCCGCTGGAGATCAGCACCGAGGGCGCGGCCCAGGTGCCGGAGGGGTACGAAAATGCCGGTAAAATCGTGGCAAACTCCAATTCACAGGAGGACAGCTATTTTACAGATGGGGGGTTCCAGTTAATTAGCGGCAGCGCCGTCACCGCCGGAAGCAGAAATGAGGTGCTGATTCATGAGAAATTTGCCCAGCGTAATGGACTGGCTGTGGGCGATACCATGCTGCTGGGGGATGTATCTGAGAACGCCAATACAATCCCGGTGACGGTGGCTGGAATCTTTACCAACACAAAGGAA
The DNA here is from genome assembly GCF_948601915.1 of uncultured Acetatifactor sp. Lineage (NCBI taxonomy): Bacteria > Bacillati > Bacillota > Clostridia > Lachnospirales > Lachnospiraceae > Acetatifactor > uncultured Acetatifactor sp. The sequence goes on from NZ_CAPDXS010000093.1 coordinate 18,494, forward strand.
CAGGATTCCATTGGAATCGCTCCATCCTACGATCTCTATGACAACATCGTGTTTACCGACCTCTCCACCGCTTCTTTCCTGCTCTATGGTGATGGCGCGGCCAGCAGCCAATACGGAGACTTCTATGTGAACGACCCGGACGATCTTGACCGCATCATGACTGAGGTGCAGGGGCTTCCGGGAATGGATTGGGAAAGCTGTACGCTGACCCGTTACGACAACGATTATCAGAACGCAAAGGAATCCCTGGAGGGCCTGCGGAACATCGTCTTTATTGCAATCGCCGCGGTGTCGGTAATCTGCCTTTTGGTGCTGGCGCTGTTTCTGACCCTGCGGCTTCGCGGGCGCGTCTACGAAACCGGTGTCTATCTGGCAATGGGCATTTCAAAAGGTTCCGTGTTATTGCAATATCTGCTGGAGGTCATTTTGGCGGCGGCTATCGCCTTGCTTCTTTCCTATGGTGTCAGTTCGGCTATATCCAATCAGATCGGGAGCCGTCTGCTGTCCCAAGTGACTACGGAAACCTATGAAGCAGTAGATTTGACCGGGAACTCTGAAAGTGGTGGAGAACCTGCCGGGGATTTGGGTCTGTCGGAAATCATAGTGGCGGTTTCGGCAAAGGACTACCTGACCGTGTGGGCCTTCGGCATGGTACTTTGCACGGCATCCACCGCCTTGGCCGCTTACCCGGTCATGAAGATGAGGCCCAAGAGCATTTTATCACAGATGAGTTAAGGAGGCGCACAATGAATTTAGTCATAAGAGCGGTTTTGTATACCGCAAGGAAATGGAAAAAGACCCTGTTGCTGTTCTGCCTGTTGCTGGCAATCACCACTCTGGTTCTGTCCGGGCTTGCCATAGCAGATGTACAGGAGGAACAGGCCGAGGAAGTCAGGGGAACGACAGGAGCAAATTTTACCGTCAGCCGTAATACTGCGACAGGTGGCTGGAGCAGTGATAGAGGCGGCTCATACAGCACGCAGGAATACCTTACGGCTGACAAAATGGAAAGCATCGCTGCTATCAATGGAATAGAGGGTTACAACGCTTCAATCCGCACCATTCTATGCCTGTCTGATCGTCGGGGGCAATGGCTGGAACAAATGGAGCCTACAGGTCATGCGATTGTTGACTGTCAGTTTTACTCTTATAGCTGCATCAATTCAAAATACCATTCTCTTTTCCTGTCCGGGGCTTTGGTTATGTGCGAGGGGAGGACGATTGATTCCTCTGCTAAGAATGGAATCGTTATCAGTAAAGATATTGCGGATAAACACGATCTTAAAGTAGGCGATACCATCCAGGCAGTCAATGACCCTCTATCCGATGACAAAACAATGGATTTGGAAATTGTTGGTTTATTTGAAGTCGTGGCTGATAAAACAGACGAGCGCAACCATTACAACGAATCTTCTTACTACGAGTATACGAACAATGCCTTTGTCAGTGAAGCCGCCATGAAGAAGCTGTTGGAAAATTACGCAGATGTGGGCTATGCCTCCGCAGATTTCTTTGTTTCCGACCCGGAACGGCTTGAAAGTATCATCCATGAGGTGCAAAAAATCAATACAATCAACTGGAACAACTTTTTTATTACAGCCAACGATGACGTGTACCAAAATATCTCCAGCGCCCTTTCTGACACAGGTACTCTGCTTACTACCTTAATTGTTGTCATTACCGCCGTGAGCATGGTGCTGATGATTCTTATTCTATCCATGTCCGTTCGCAGCCGGACAAGAGAAACCGGAATCTTGCTGGCGGTTGGTATCGCCAAACCTGTGGTTGTTCTCCAATATCTGCTGGAAGTCCTGCTGATTGCAGCGGCAGCGTTTCCTCTGGCCTATCTGTCCAGCAAACAGGCAGCTGGAACCTTGGGAACACTGTTCGGCAAAACAGCTGAACACATCATCGTTACATCGGAGCACTTTATGCTGGTTGTTGTCGTGGGTGGCGTCCTATTGGTGACAGCAGTGTTAGCATCCTGCATCCCCGCCATGCGGTTGAAGCCGAAAACAATCCTGTCACAAATGGAATGATTTTACGAAGAAATGAGGTAGCCTTATGAGTATCATGGAAATCCAAAATGTGCAATATGCCTATGACGGCAAAAAGAAAGTCCTGAAGGGCATCAACGCTCAAATGGAACTGGGCAAGATGTACGCAATCCTCGGCCCCTCTGGGTGCGGCAAGACCACGCTGCTGTCCCTGCTGGGCGGTCTGGACAGCCCCAGCAGCGGTCAGATTTTGTACCAGGGGGAGGACATTGCAAAGACCGGCCTTGCCAATCACCGGCGCAGTCATGTGGCGTTCATCTTCCAGAGTTACAACCTGATCGACTATCTGACTCCGATGGAGAATGTAGCTTTGACCTCCAAACTGCCGCCGCTCCCCATTCTGGAGCAGTTGGGATTGACCGCAGAAGAAGCAAAGCGGAATGTGCTGAAGCTGTCCGGGGGCCAGCAGCAGCGTGTAGCCATTGCCCGCGCTCTGGCCAGTGATGCGCAGGTTATCCTGGCCGATGAACCGACCGGGAATCTGGACGAGGATACCGCTGTCGAAATCACCACCATTCTGAAAGGCAGCGCCCATAAATCCGGCAAATGCGTGGTGATTGTGACGCACTCCAACGAGTTGGCGAAAGAAGCAGATGTGGTTTTCCAACTGCGAAAGGGCGAATTGCAAATTTTCTCATCCAGCAACTTTGAGGAAACCGCCGGACAGAAGGGGCGTGCCTCTAAGAAGAATCAACGATAAGTCCTTCTATGGTGAAGGTGGCGGTCACAAAAGCCGGACGTTGAACGCAGAGCGTGATTGCCGCCGGAAAGGGTAATGGAGTGTGAACGAAAAGGATAAATCTTCCCATTGGGTGTTGGCGCAGGGCCTCATGGACGGGCTTCTTCAGGGTGCTGTTCAGGTGCGGCTCC
>NZ_CAPDXS010000094.1:0-21328 GCF_948601915.1 uncultured Acetatifactor sp.
CGTCATTTCATGCCGGATATATAGCATTCGTACAGGTACATATTTCTGCAGACCGCGTCCCCCCACGCCGTCTCTCCCCTGTCTTTTGGCGCGCCCAGGAACAAAATACAAATCCTGCCCTATCCCTTCCGGACGAACCTGGCTTTCCGGGGCAAACGCTCTTGAATAGTTCTTATCTTAGCTTTCTGCAACCAAATGCGGCGCAGAGGATGCCCTTTCCTATTGTAGCACATTTTCTCCTGAGCTGAAAGAGCATAGTTTTCGCTGCGCGCTGCAGAACTCCACAGAACTCTGCCGTCGAAAACAATCGAAACGATTACAAACATGGAAAACATCGAAAACATACTATAGCAAATTACTCCTTGCGCTTGTCTTCTGCCTTTGCTAAAATGAATGGAAACAACAAATATCATAGCCAGGAGATAACGGAGTGAACCATTTAGAGGAAAGAAACCAGAAGATAATCGATGCCGTCATGAAAAAAGCAGCTATTGCGTGTCCGGGCGCGCTGGCTTTGATAGGGATAAACGGTTCCTTTATGACGGGGGACTACTATGAGAGGTCGGATTTGGATCTGCTCATCCTGATCAACGATGACAGAGGCTGGCAATTGGGTTGTACCTTTATCCAGGACGACTTACAGGTCGGACATGACATCTACTGTACCACCTGGGAACGTCTGCAGAAAGATGCCGAATATGAACACCCCAATATTTCCAAGCTGATGGATGCCAAAATCGTCTATTGCGCAGACGAGAAGTACCGAGAACGGCTGGAGAATCTGCGGAAAAAGGCCAGCGGCATTTTGACGGCCCCTTTCTCTGAGGAAGACTATACGAAAGCAGAGAAGCTATTAAAAGAGGCGGAGCATTATTACACATTGGCCATGATTTCGGAGCAGCAGTCTGATGTGCTGGACGGGGCGGGCAGGGTCATTTATTATGTTGAAAATGCGATAGCGATGTTAAACAAGCGGTATTTCCGTTACGGCGTAAAACGGGCTTATGAGGAGCTGAACGCCATGGAAAATCGTCCGGAAAATCTTTGCGGCTTGATAAATGCTGTCCTCTCGGCCACATCCGTGACGTCAGTGCGCACCCATTTGTCCACGCTGATGAAAGAAACCATGGCCGTGTTCCGCCATGTAAAAGAAACCATTGCCCTCCAGAAGAAACCGGCATCCCCAGATGAACTTGGCGGCACTTACGAAGAAATGTACTCAAATTGGCGGAATAAGATGCATGCGGCGGCGGAAGCAGGCAACCGGCATCTTGCATTTATGAGCCTGGTCAGCGCAAAGGCAATGTTCGATGAAATCCACAGCGAAGCGGCGATTGACAGATATGACGTGCTGGGAGCATACGATCCGGAAGACTTGCGCAAGACGGCCGCAGGGTTCGACGGTATTTTGAGCGAATATCTGAAAGAATACAGAAAAGCGGGGCTGCAGGCAAAACATTATTCTGATATCGATGCTTTTGTGCTCGATTACCAGGCAGCTCATTAGAGAAAAATGAACCCCCTCGCAGCAATCCCACATAAGCATTGGACAATGCCGTTGTATTTTACTATGATAATTGAGCCGCCTTCAAGTTTAGCCATTCAATTGGAGGAACGACTGGGAGGAATGAAGTATTATATTTTTAATAATAAAGGAGTTTGGCAATGAAAAATCTTTTGAAAAATAACCGATTTGCAGTTTTCATAATCTTAACTTTTTTAATTTTTGTAATGTCCAATGGAGAATGGTGTATCCCGATTTTTGCATGGATTTATCCAATTTTGTTTTTGCATATGCTTTCTCTCAATCATACCCGAAAAGCATATCTTATAATTGGCTCAATATATGCCATCGGGTTTGTTTTCCAGTTTGAAAGAGCCATCGGAATGGATATAAAAATATGTATCGTGGCAGCTTTTCTGATAGCTTTTCTGAAGATTCTACCATATATCTATTGGTCTAAATCAAAAATGAGATTTCAAGATACTGTTATTTTTGCAAGTATAATGGTATCAATAGAATATATCATGTATTTGGTATATCCTATTTTGGGCGGGTTGTCTGACGCTTATACACAATACCAAAATCTATACCTGCTACAAATAGTAACGGTAACAGGGATTTACGGAATCACCTTTTTAATGTATTGGACGGCGGCAATGGTTATATGGATTTGGAACAATAAAAGCAAAAAAGAATACATCAGGAAATACATAATCGTATATGGTTCTGTAATTTGCCTGGTATTTGTCTATGGAGTTGTTATGTATCATTTTGCAGGAAATTCAGATAAAAGTGTCAGGATCGCTGGGGTAACCGTTCCGATTTCAGAGCTGTTAAATAATGATAAAGATGTATATTCTACATTTTATACCAATACATTTACTGATGAAAACTTTACCAATACAAGGAATAAACTAGCATCAGTAGCTGATGAACTTTTCCTGAAAACAGAGTTGGAAGCACAGGCAGGTGCAAAGATTGTTTTTTGGTCGGAACTGAATGGAGCGGTTTTAAAACAAGATGAGGATATGCTTCTGCAGCGGGCGTCGGATATGGCGAAACAGGAAGAGATTTATTTGATTGTTTCATTACTGGTGAAAACCCCTTACGAGGACTTAAAGGAAAATAAAACGGCAGCATTTAATCCACAGGGAGAACTGATATCAGAATATTTTAAGCATGGACGTTCCATCGGAGAATTGTGCCAAAAAGGAGATGGAATGCTAAAAAGTTTTGATACAGAATATGGTAGAATTGCGCCGTTTATATGTTCTGATATGGCATTTTTGTCTACAATACAGCAGGCAGGCAGAAATAATGTAGATATACTAATTGTTCCAGCTTCGGATTGGAAAGAAATGACATTATTAGCTGCAAAGACAGCGGTTGTGCGTGGGGTTGAAAATGGAAGCAATATAATCAGACATACAAATAACGGAATGTCGATTGTTTCAAATGTTAAGGGCTGTGTATTGGCACAGGCCGATTACTTTCAGTCTGATACAAAGACATTCTCAGCACAGGTTGCTATGAAAGGACGCTTTACCCTTTATTCGTATATCGGAAATCTATTTGTATATCTGTGCAATTTATATTTGTTAGGGAGTTTCATGCTTCCCAAAATGAAACGATTAAATAAATTGCCAAAAGCGAAAAATCGGAATTTCATAAGGAAAGGATAATGGTTAAATAAGCAAAATGGACAAAATATTTATGGCTGAGTTTACTTTCATTTGGAGGATTTATGCTTGAATTACTGTCGGATTATTCCGGCTCCAGTACCGGGGAGGCACTTCAAACTGCGTGATCAGGGTCTGCAAACCCTTATCTTGAAATCTTATACTGCATAACGCTGAATACTGCCTAATGTAATCATGCGAATGAACCAGTCAGCGTTATGCAGTCTGGTTTCACGGCAAGTGAAATCGTTAAGCAGTATAAGCCAATCCCGAGACGGATTCTGAAAGTTAAAGCAACCTGTCATTCTGCAAAATAACATAAGTCCCAACTTGGTCATCATATCTTGCATAATCTAATTCCATCATGCGATATAAATATTGCTTCACTTCATCGGTAGAAGAAAATTTTGTTGCCGCATAGGGAGATTCCGGATTCGTTTTTTCAAACAGCAGATATCCATTATCCATTTCAATCAAAACAGCAGCATGGGAAGCGCATATCCTGTCACCGCTTTGCGTCCAAAAAGTAATCAAAGAAAATGCGCTTTCCTTGAATGAAATCTCCTGCCCATTCCACTTTTCCAAAATGGCCTGAAACATTTCCTGCTCACTGCATTGCTCTGTAATGCCAATCGGGTCAAACAGGGTAAAATATTCTGTCTGCATATCCTTGCTCCAGTCAATCAGCGGAAAAGGCACATACGCTTTATGCTCGCCCTCCACGGCTTCCCGCCCGAAAAGGATATCGCCGTCAGTATAAAGCCATGCCGTATTCTCGTCCCAACAATCAAAATCCTCTTCTTTGATCACGTTCCCTATCGAGATATTGTCCTGGCTCAACTCATAAGCCACAATCCTGCAGACAACATCGTGATAATTTCGATTATTGCGCTTATACCATTGTGTGGACATGGCAGGATAATCCCCATAATCAACTGTCATTCCGTCTATTGTCATAAAATCCCCCACCAATGAAAAAGACGGACATTCCCTCATACTGTCATTATAGTCTGTCGCCCAGCTCAATACAGCATCCACATAATCTGCCTGAATACCGGCTTTTGTCAGGATATCCCGCACTTCATCCATAGATGATTCACTGTCTAAATTTGAATATGTCAGTTTATTCCGAAGCGCAGCATCTGTATTTTGATTCCCCGGAACTTCGTCCCCCGACATTCCATCGCCTGGAGTTTCTTCACCCATCGCTTCGTTGCCCGCCTGGCTGCTTCCCTGCTTCTCCTCTGCCGCTGTAAACGGCATTTCTGCATTGCCGCAGGCAGAACAAAACAGTAAAACCATTATTGCGCATGAACAGGTAATTTTTATATGTTTTTTCGCACTTTTCATCATATCCCACAAGACCGCCTTTTCCTTTTTTCATTTATTGATTCTACCACAACCCCTTTTGCATTTCCATAAACAAATCCTTAAGATTACAGTTCATTGGTCGTGTCGTGATTCACGGTCTAAATGGTTTTATGCGGGAAGTCAAATCATATGTTCATCCATGTAATCTGCCACATCGGACCACCCCGAGACAGCGGCTTCCGGATCCTCTCCCTCGTCGGTGTCCACTTCGCCGTCGTACTGGGTGTACGCCCGCAGACAGACGCCGCCCCTGATATGGACAAACTCCGCGTTCATGTCCTCGTCATAATAGGCGTAGATCAGTTCATCCTCTCCGGCCAGTTCCACCCAGTCCGAGATCTCCCAGCCAAAAAGCTGCGTGCCGGAGAAATCCTCCGCCAGCACCCATTCGCCCCTTTCTTCAAACTCCATATCCTCGTACTCTGAAAAACGGTCTTTCACCTTTTTCATGGCAGCTTTTATCCTCACTTTGCAATCCCGCATCTCAATCTGTCCTCCTCGTTATATCAATATCCTATCGTAAAACTTCATATCCAATCTTGCTGTTCAGCGCGGTTTCCGCGGCCCGGCTGCGATATCTTGCAGCTTTCTGGAAATAATCATAGGCTTTTTGCAGATTGTCCGCCACGCCCCCAAAACGGCAATGCCATTTTCCCGCATAAATTCAAGAATCCTTTGCTCCATCCGCGTTCCCTCCATAGTATTCATTTTCGTCCTGTAATAATCTATTCCTCGTTGAAGTCATCGTCCTCCGAATCGTCCCCGTCATCCTCGTCCTCGGTCAGCGAATTGATAAATGCTGTGAGGGATTCCGCCAGACAGGTCACATGCTCCTCCGGGTCACGCTTTTTCACCGGAACCAGATCTCTGCGCTGTCTATGTCTATGATAAAACATCTTTTCAAAAAAATCATCATGAAAATGCAAAAAATTGCAAATAGCCTCCTTTTCCTCATGACCGGCCTACCAGCTTCAGGGAAAAGTGCCGTTGACCTTCCCATCATTTCCCTGAATACGCAATGGCATCCACCTGGAACAGCAGATTGCCGGGATCAGCAAACTCGGTCTGAATGGACTTGCGCGCGGGATACTTGCCATGGAACCTCTCTTTGACCACCTGTTCCATCACCGGGATATCCCAGATATTCTTGAACAGGCAGTTCATCTGTACCACATGTTCCAGGGTCAGCCCCACCAGCGCCAGCCGCTCTTCCATCACGTCAAAAGCTTCCCTGATTTGCTGCTCAATCGGACCGTCGATATTCCGCACACAATAATTCAGGAAACAATAGTCCCCCGCCTGGACAATCCCGGAATGCGCCCACTCCTCGTTCACTTCATACCTTTTGATCTCTTTCATGCTCCTACACTCCTTTTTATCATATTTTCAAGAACTTCCATATTCCGCCTGAATCTCTCTACAGGTTTTCAAAATGCGCTCTTTCAGTTCCGGCGGTTCGATTATCCGTACATGATTTCCGAAAGAAAGAATCGCCCCATACCAGAATGTCTCATGTTCCGGTGCAGAGAAACAAAACATAAAATCACCATTTTCAAATTCCTGTACAACCCGCCCATTCAGATATTCCCGGCACTTCGCTCTCACGCACGCTTTTCCGTACAGCCTGACATGCATGATTTTTTCCCTGCTGCCGCTGGACTTTATCTCCGAAACATCATGGTCTCTCGTATATCTGATATCTGTTTCACGCAAATCCTCCATGCGGATTAGCTTGAACATGCAATAATCCTGATGCTTTTCGTGATATCCAATCAGATACCAGTTATACCATTTATACTGGAGGCAGACCGGTTCCACCTGCATCTCCTTCCGTTCCTCATGGCTGTTCGTATACAGAAACCGGACGACGCGCTTTTTTCCGATTGCGTCTTCCAGCAACTTCAGCAGCCCCTTGATTTCCTCATCTTCCGCTGCCACGCTCAGATCCACGGAAACCGCATTGTTTCCCCTTTCGTTCAGGCCCTCTATCTTCGCCAGCGCCCGCTCCAGGCTTTTGCTGGCGTACGCGCTGGCCATCCCTTTCAGGGCTGTCACAAGCCAGTCATACTCATTTCGTGTGACAGCCTGCTTCTCCAGTACATAGCTGTCCATAATCTGGTAGCCTCCATCCACCCCATAAAAGGCCTGAATCGGGATGCCCGCCTGATCCAGGGATTCTAAATCCCGCATGATTGTCCTGGAAGAAACCTCAAACTCCTCGGCCAGTTTCTGCGCGGACGTCCGGCCATGCTTCAGCAAATAGACCACAAGCCCCATAAGTCGGTCAATCTTCATCTTTACACCCCTTGCGCTCTTTTTTCAGTATAGCAGACAAACTATGACACCATTATGTCATATATCATAAAAATAGACAATTATTTTTTCCTTTCAAAGCTGTTTTGAGGACCGAAGCTGCATTGAATAAAGCAACTCCGGGCCAGGCCTAAAAAAATTGTCGATTCCTGGAAAATAAAGGGTGACTTTATGCCCTCCGTCTGCTATAATAATCTCATCCGGGGCAGGGAACGGCCGGATTGGTTTCCGTTTTGGATGACTGTATCTATCATTTTAAAGGAGGTGCATTTTTATGACAGACAATGAGTTGCTGCTGGCTCTGTCAGGCATGCTGGACAAAAAGCTGAAAGCCGAACTACAACCGATAAAAAATGAGTTACAGACGATGAAGGACGATATTGCGGACATGAAGGGCGAAATCGCAGACATGAAAGGCGAAATCGCAGACATTAGGAACGAAATCGCCTCCATAAAGAGCAATATGCTGATAATGCAGAACGAAATCCGTCAGATCAAGCTCTGCCAGGAAAACATCATCCTGCCCCGGCTGGACACAATCGAGTCCTGTTACTCCGACACGTTCAACCGCTACAGGACCTACGCCGACAAGATGGATTCCGTCTTCGAGGATGTGGAGCTGCTCAAGACCGTGGTCACCCACCATTCCGAGAAGCTCCAGAAGCTGGCCTGACGGACAGAGGCCCGAACCCTATATTCCCTGAATCATCATTCGCATTTTCAGGCAATCGTCACGATTGCATCAAATCATTTCCTACATAAGAATCCATCTATGGCCTGTGTCCCGTTTCCCTCCCACAACAGATAAACGGTTTTACTACCTGCATGCCGGCATAGGCCATATTGGACTGACACAACCGCTCCCCCGCACATGACACCCCACAGCCATGCTCCGCCGGCTCCCCTTTTTCGTTGCGTTCAGCCCTGCCGGGAAGCCTTGGAATATGTACAGCCACAGTAGTCCTGCCGGTACAGGCCGTATCGGGCTGACAGCTCGACGGAGCGCTTATAGCCGTCCCTTTTCTTGAAATCAGAGGGCAGCCAGGCAATCCCGTATTCCTGTGCCAGCGCTTGTCCGATTTCATTGATTTTCCGCGCATTTTTCAACGGGCTGATGGTCAGCGTGGTGGCGAAATAGTCGAAGCCGCCCTCCGCCCCCCGTCCCGCCGTCTCCCGCAGCCGCAGGTCAAAGCACCGGAGGCACCGCTCCCCGCCCTCCGGGCAGCCCTCCAGCCCCTTCGCCATCTCAAAAAAGCGCCCGGGCTCATAGTCCCCCTCCACCAGGTCAATCGGATGGCCGAGGAAGCTCTCGCCCTCATATACCGGGCTTTTTTCCCTGGGCATTTCGCCTCCGGTAGCCGTCCCGCCCCTCTCCTCATTATAGGCCGCGATCAGCCGCTTCTGTTCCTCCACCCGCTTTTGGTATTCCGACACATCGGAGATGTTCGGATTGAAGTAGAACACGGTTATCCGGAAATACCGCCTGAGATACTCCAGCACATAGCTGCTGCAGGGGGCACAGCAACTGTGCAGGAACAGCGAGGGCGCAGAAAAGCCCTCTGCACCCTGCAATCCGTCAATGATTTTCTCCAGTTCTCTCTGATAGTTTGCCTGGTTCATCTCCGTTGTCCTTTCTCTTCCGTCCTCTCTTCAATCCCGTTTTCCCTCACAAATGTCCCCGGCCTGTCTGTTCCTACCGGAAAGGCCTTTTCCGGCATCCGGTCAGGAATTCGCTCCTCCCACACAGTCCTCATACCGCTTCCCGGCCTTGCGCCAGTTGATCAGCCCGAACCAGCTCTCCACATAATCGGCCCTGCGGTTCTGGTACTGGAGATAATAGGCATGTTCCCACACATCCACCAGCAGAATCGGCACATAGTCCTCCAGATCCGGCACGTCCTGGTTGGATGTCTGCACGATGGACAGCCTGCCGTCCTTGTCCGCCACAAGCCAGGCCCAGCCGGAACCGAACTTGCTCACTGCCGCCGGCTTCATCTGCTCCTTCCACTGCCTGTAGGAGCCGAAGTCCCGCTCTATGGCCTCCGCCAGCGCTCCATCGGGCTCCTGTCCCGCAGGCTCCCGCATGGAGTCGAAATACAGCTCGTGATTATAGACCCCGCCGCCGTTATTGCGCACCGCCGTCTGTACGGCCCCCGGAAGCGTGCTGATATCGGTCAGCAGCTCCGTCAGGCTTTTCTTCTGCAGCTCCGGATAATCCGACAGCGCGCTGTTCAGGTTGTCCACATAGGTCTTGTAATGCTTGTCATGATGGAAGGTCAATGTCTCCGCATCCAGCACAGGAACCAGCGCATCATATTCATAGGGCAGGGGACGCGCCACAAAAGGATATACTTCAGCTTTCATAAATCAGTTACCTCTCAGTCTGCCGTCAAGGCTTTTTTCAGGCCCGGAGGGAGAAATCCCTGCCGGAACATTTACGGTTCTGTGGAAAGTATATGTAAATTTATCCCTTTTATTCAAAAATCTTCCCGGCTTCCTGCCCCTGCCATCCCGCAGTGCCGCCTCCACATCCCTGCATCTCACAGGCTCCCCGTATCCTCCCTGCCAGGCTCGGCCGGTCTGCCATGCCCCTTCCTGTAACAGGAGGGCGAAACGCCTGTCTCTTTTCTGAAAAATCCGGAAAAATGGCGATAATCCATGAAACCCAGGCGGTTCGCGATCTCCTGTATGGGCATGGCCGTGCGCTCCAGCAGCGACTGGGAAAGCGCAAGCCGCAGCGACAGATAGTAGCGATAAGGCGTCATGCCATAGGCCTCCCGGAAAAGATGGATGGCCCTGGAGCGGGACAGTGGGACGCAGCCCGCGATGTCGTCGATGGTAAGGGGCCGCGACGCGTTCTGTTCTATGAAATTCTTCATGGCAAGCGCCCGGGACTGGCCGCAGGCTTCGCTGCCCAGAAAGCCGGAGAGGGCCTGGACATGCCTGTGCAGGAGCAGCGCCAGCTCACCCCCTGAACGGACCGGTTCCTTCTCTATGGCGTGGAAAATGGCAAAGAGATGGCTGCTGTCGGCGAAGGCCGGGATCTTCAGCACATTCTCCAGCCGGTAGTCGGAAAGCAGATGCCTCACCAGGCTCCCGCCCACATTGAACCATATCTTCGTCCAGGGATCCTCCGTGTCCGAATAATAGTGATGGCATCTTCCCGGCTGCAGGATGTAGGCGTCCCCCGCCGCCACAGTGACGCTTTCCCCATCCTGACGGACATGGCCTGTCCCGGAGATGACATATTCAAAGACATAATGATCCCCCCGGGGACGGTATATTTCATACAGCGGGTCAGGGTAGGTAATGCCCGCCAGGCCGGGCGCGAAGCTGGCCGATACCTGTCCCGTATAGACGGCATACTCTTCTCCTCTTCCCTGTCTGAAGACCGGCTGTGTGTCTGGCATGGTATCTCTCCTGGTTCCGGCGGCGCCCTTTATCTGCTTTTCCTCCTATTATACATCCTCCGGTCCCGAAATGGAATAGCTATAGCACTATTTTGTACATTTACGCAACTAATTTCCATGGAAAAGGAGACCGGATGCGACTATACTATATCTGTCCCGGAAAACGGCAGACAGGACATATGCTGGAAGCATATGCAGAAAACGAAAGGAAGACAGGAGGGTCTTACAATGGCACAAGCGGCGAGAACAGAGCATCCAAAGCCCCAGATGCAGCGGGAGAACTGGCAGAACCTCAACGGCGAGTGGGATTTCGCCTTTGACTTCGGCTGCAGCGGCGTGGAGCGCAGGTTTTATGAAAGGGACAGGCTGGACAGGAAGATCCAGGTTCCGTTCTGTCCGGAGAGCGACCTGAGCGGCATCGGGTACAAGGATTTCATACCGGCGGTATGGTATCAGAAAAAGGTGGAGCTGACCAAAGAGCAGCTGGAGGGACATGTTCGCCTGCACTTCGGGGCGGTGGATTACGAGTGCCGTCTCTGGGTGAACGGTCAGGAGGCCGGAACCCACAGGGGCGGATATGTGTCCTTTAGCTTCGACATCACCAAATACGCCAAAGAGGGCGTGAACACCCTGACCCTCTACGCCAGGGACGACACCCGCAGCGGCAGACAGTGCAAGGGGAAACAGAGCGGCCTCTTCCATTCCCAGGGCTGCGACTACACCCGCACCACGGGAATCTGGCAGACCGTGTGGCTGGAGTTCCTGCCGAAGGCATATATCGAAAAATTATACTATTACCCCAATATCGCGGAGAGCTCCGTCACCGTCCGCGCCGTCACCGTGGGGGAGGGAATCCTCTCTGCGGAGGCCTCCTATGAAGGAAAAATCTGCGGACAGGCCCAGGCAAGAGCAACGGCCGGAAACGCCACCCTCGACATCCCCCTCTCCGAGCTGCATCTCTGGGAGGCCGGCGCCGGGCGCCTCTACGACCTGAAGCTCTTCTTCGGGGAGGATTGCGTGAACAGCTATTTCGGCATGCGGGAGATTCGTCTGGAGGGAGAGCGCGTCCTGATCAACGGCAGGTCCGTGTTCCAGCGGCTGGTGCTGGACCAGGGCTTCTATCCGGACGGCATCTACACGGCCCCTTCCGACCAGGCGCTGCAGCGGGACATCCGGCTTTCCATGGAGGCGGGCTTCAACGGCGCCAGGCTCCACCAGAAGATATTCGAGGAGCGTTTCCTCTACCACTGCGACCGGATGGGTTATCTGGTGTGGGGGGAGCAGGGAAACTGGGGGCTGGATCTCAGCAGGCCAGATGGTCTGAAATGCTTCCTGCCGGAGTGGATGGAGGCCCTGGACCGGGACTTCAACCATCCCGCCATCGTGGGCTGGTGCCCCTTCAATGAGACCTGGGACTACGAGGGGCGCAGGCAGGACAATGATCTGCTGGCCATGGTCTACCGGATGACGAAGCTTTTCGACACCACCAGGCCCTGCATCGACACCAGCGGCAACTACCATGTGGTGACGGACATCTACGACATGCACGACTATGAGCAGGATCCGGCCGTGTTCGCCGCCACCTATGAGGAATTCGCAAAGGGAGGCCCCCTGACGGACCGCATGGCGGACAGGCAGACTCCTGTGCCGGGCATTCCCGTGTTCATCAGCGAGTACGGCGGAATCAAATGGGACGTGGAAGGGAGCCTGGCGGACAGCTGGGGCTACGGGGACGGGCCGAAGACAGAGGAAGAATACATCGCCCGCTATCAGGGTCTGACGGACGCCCTGCTGGACAATCCCCACATGTTCGGCTTCTGCTATACCCAGCTTTACGATGTGGAGCAGGAGGTCAACGGGCTGTATACCTATGACAGGAAGCCCAAGATGGACATGGAAATCTTCCGGAAAATCAACAGCAGGAAGGCGGCCATCGAAGATTGAAGGAATTTGAGTTCCATTTTCGGATTCCATGCTGACAATTTTCGTCCAATCTGTTATAATATGTCTTATCAGAAGCATGCTTTTCGCTTCTGATAAAAGGCACGTCTTGTGCGCCGCATTCAAGTCTCCTTACCCGGGGCAGGGAACGGCCGGGTAAGGATATTTTTTAAGGAGGTGAAAGCCATGACGAACAATGAACTGCTACTTGCCATATCCGATCTGCTGGATGTAAAGCTGAAAGCAGAGATGCAGTCTCTGAAGAACGAGCTGCATGAAGAGATTCGGGCTGTGAGAGATGAACTGCACGCTGAGATTCAGGCCGTAAAGAATGAACTGCACACGGAAATTCAGGCTGTGAAAAGCGAGCTGCGCCTTGAGATCCGGGCTGTGAGGGACGACCTGCACGCCGAAATCCAGGCTGTGAGAGATGAGCTGCACGCCGAAATCCAGGCCGTAAGGGATGAACTGCACGCTGAAATCCAGGCCGTAAGGGATGAACTGCACGCTGAAATCCAGGCCGTAAGGGACGAGCTTTATGCCGAAATCCAGAGCCTGGACGCGCGGGTCCGCCTGCTGCAGTTGAATCAGGAGAATGTCATCATGCCCAGGCTGGACAACATCGAGTCCTGCTATACGGCTACCTTCAGGCGATACCAGGATTACGGGGACAAAATGGAGTCCGTCTGCGAAGACGTAGACCTGCTCAAAAAAGTGGTGATGAGCCACTCGGAAAAACTGCAAAAGCTGGCTTGACGCTTTCGAACAGGGCAAAGCCATGCATGTCGGCAATATCTGACCGTCCCGCAATGACTCTGGCTCATTCGCCTGTAAATTCAACTTTTACATAAGAACCCCGTGGCCTGTACGCCGTTATCCTCCGGAATAGTACACCCACAGGTCCTGCCGGTACAGGCCACATCGGGCTGACAATTCCTTAAGACAGCTTTCTTAAAACGACCGCAACAATCCCTGAAGCCCCTCTTCCTCATATATCCGCTTATAATAGGCCACCTCATCCCCGATGAGCCCGTCAATCACCTGCATCCCCAGCAGCTCCACCGGAGCCTTGTCATCCGTCAGGATATAGCCGCCTGCCTGATACTCCTCCAGATGCTCTGCCGTCCGCTCCATCATGGCGTACAGCGCCTCATCCTCCAGCGCCCGGCGCTTTGCCTGGAAGCTCTCCACCATGGCCTTATTGTCCGAAGCGAAGAGCTCCCGGTTGGTGGAGCCGCTCACTTCCACCGTACAGACCTCCCCGAACACGGAGGAGATGGTATCCGCCAGATACTGGTTGATATTGCCCTCGCCGCTGCCCCGCATGTTCATGTTCACCACCATGACGCCGTCCTCCGCCAGATGCTCCTTCACCAGCGTGAAGAATTCCGTCGATGACATCTGGAAGGGAATGGTGATGTCCTGATAGGCGTCCACCATGATCACGTCATATTTTTCCTCCACAGCGTTCAGGAAGGCCCTGCCGTCATAGGTGGTCACGGGCACATCCTCCGGCAGGTGGAAATACTCCCGGGAGAGGGCCGTAATCTTCTCATCGATCTCCACGCCCTCAATCTCCATGTCTCCATAATATTTCCTGCACTGTGTGGCATATGTACCGGTGCCCATGCCCAGGATCAATACCCTGCAGTCCTCCGGCTCCTTTCCCTCCACCATCAGCGGCGCCGCCATGGCATAATCGTAATACATGCCCGTGAGCCCCTGGTCCTTCATATAGATGGACTGGACTCCGAAGAGCACGTTGGTGGAAAGTATGACGCTCCTGTCATTTTCCTTCACCTGGAGATAATTGTAGACCGACTCCCCCTCGTAGGCCAGGTTGCTCTCCCAGAAGGCGAAGCTGTTGGAATGCCCCAGCGCGCAGCACAGCAGATAGCACAGAAGGGCAGCCGCAGCCCTTCCCATCCCCCGGATGCCCTTCTTTCCCGCCGCGCTGGCAAAGTAGGCAATGGCCAGAGCCAGCAGTATCCCTGCAAAGATCAGGAAGGTGACGGAGGTTCCCACGGAAGGGATGGTGACGAAGGTGGGCACAAAGGTGCCTATGATGCTGCCGATGGTGTTGAAGGCCCCCAGGTTCCCCACCACTTTCCCGCTCTCCTCCAGATTGCCCACCGTATATTTCGCCAGAGAGGGCGTCACCGTGCCCAGCAAAAACAGCGGGAACACAAAGACTGCCATACAGGCCGCAAAGGCCGCCACGATGAGGAAATTTGCGCTCACGGAGAATATCAGCAGCGCCGAAATCCCCAGTATGATGTACTTCCCCACCACGGGGATGGCCGCAATCCACACTGCCGCTATCAGCATCCTTGTGTAGAGCTTCCCCGGGTCCGGATTCTTGTCCGCGCTGCGCCCGCCGTAGATGTTCCCCAGCGCCATGGCGATCATGATGGTGCCGATGATGATTGTCCACACAATCTGGGAGGAGCTGAAATAGGGGGCAAGCAGCCTGCTGGCCCCCAGCTCCACCGCCATCACGGACATGCCGGCGAAAAACTCCGTCAGGTACAGAAATACCCGATTCTTCAATATTTTAGGTGCATTGGTCATGCTCATCTTTTATTCTCCCTTGGCTTGCTTTTCCTTCCTGCCCCCCTGCCCCTCATGATACGGAACCTTCCTCGAAATCCCGGCCACTGGATTCGCCATGCGTCAATCTTCCATGGCCATATACTCCTGCGTTCAAGCTTGCCGCATATTCCCGATGGAAAAAGCTTCCTATGGCAAACATTAATGACCCCCCACATCAATCACAGTCGGGCATCATTCACAGCCGCGCCACATCCACCAGCGTCAGCTCCTGTCCCGCGTTCTCCAGACTTGTCACCAGAGCCCTGGCAGTGTCCAGGGAGGTCAGGCAGTTGACGCCTGTCTCGATGGCCGTCCGGCGGATCAGGAAGCCGTCCCGGGACTTGTCCCGCCCCTGGGTGGGGGTGTCGATCACCAGGTCGATGCGGTGCCCCAGAATCAAGTCCATCACCGTGGGCGATTCCTGGGAAATCTTGTTCACCTTCCTGGCCTTAACCCCGGCCTCGTTCAGGGCCGCGGCCGTGCTCCTGGTGGCATAGATGGTATAGCCCAGCTTCGCGAAGCGTCTTCCTATCTCAATGGCCTCTCCCTTGTCCGCGTCCTTCACGGTGATAATCATGTTCTTATGCCTGGGCAGATTCACCCCCGCCCCTAAAAACGCCTTGTACAGCGCCTCATGGAATTCCTTCGCAATCCCCAGGCACTCTCCCGTGGATTTCATCTCCGGCCCCAGACTGATCTCCGCCCCCCGAATCTTCTCGAAGGAGAACACAGGCATCTTGATGGCATAGTACTGGGCCTCCGGCTGCAGCCCCGGCTCATATCCAAGCTCCCTGATCGTCCTGCCCAGAATCACCTCCGTGGCCAGATCCACGATAGGGATACCCGTCACCTTGCTGATATAAGGTACCGTCCGGGAGGAGCGGGGGTTCACCTCGATGACGTATACGTCTTCTCCGATGGCGATGAACTGGATATTGATAAGTCCCTTTACGTGCAGCGCCTTTGCCAGCCGCCTGGTGTACTCCGCAATCTTGTCCTTCACCAGCTTTCCGATGGTATGGGCGGGGTAGACGGAGATGCTGTCCCCGGAGTGCACGCCCGTGCGCTCGATATGTTCCATGATGCCGGGAATCAGAATGTCCGTGCCATCGCAGACCGCGTCCACCTCGATTTCCTTGCCCTGGAGATATTTGTCCACCAAAATGGGGTGGTCCTGAGCGATGCGGTTGATGATGGCCATGAACTCCTCGATCTCCTGGTCGGAAATGGCGATCTGCATGCCCTGGCCGCCCAGCACATAGGAGGGCCGCACCAGCACGGGATAGCCCAGGCGGTTCGCAACGGCCTTGGCCTCCTCGGCGGTGTACACCGTTCCGCCCGCCGCCCGGGGAATGCCTGTCTCCTCCAGGATTTTGTCGAAAAGCTCCCTGTCCTCCGCGGCGTCCACATCCTCGGCTTTGGTGCCCAAAATGGGCACGCCCATCTTCATCAGGCTCTCCGTGAGCTTGATGGCGGTCTGGCCGCCGAACTGCACCACTGCCCCGTCCGGCTTCTCGATGTCCACGATGGCCCCAACGTCCTCCGGGGTCAGCGGCTCGAAGTAGAGCTTGTCCGCGATGTCGAAGTCCGTGCTCACGGTCTCCGGGTTGTTGTTGATGATGATGGTCTCGTACCCGGCCCTGGAGAAGGCCCAGGTGGCATGGACGGAGCAGTAGTCGAACTCGATGCCCTGGCCGATACGGATGGGGCCGGAGCCCAGGACCAGGACCTTCTTCCGACGATCCCCGGCCTCCCCATGGAAAGCACCGGCGCCAGTCCCGGAAGGATGTCCGCAATTGGGGCATTCTTCTGTATGAATCGTTTCCGCACCGCAAATCATTTCCGTATTGCAAATCGTTTCCGCACTGCGGAACTTGAAATTATTTAATGAGTCACTTTCGAACTCAATGCTTTCCCCCGCGCTTGCCTCGCACTCTCCGCCATATACGGAATAGTAATAAGGAGTTGACGCAGCGAACTCCGCCGCGCAGGTGTCTACCATTTTGTAGACAGCTTGGATGCCGTTCTCATGGCGCATGGCCCGGATGTCCGCCTGGCTCTTTCCCGTGAGTCTGGCAATCACATTGTCAGGGAACTCTATCCGCTTGGCCTCCCGCAATAAATCCGGAGTCAGCTCCTGTGTCCGCAGGGCCTCCTCCATCTCCACCAGGATTGCAATCTTATCGATGAACCAGATATCTATCATGGTGATATCGTGAATCTCCTCATAGCCGACGCCCTTGCGGACAGCCTCGGCAATCATCCAGATCCGCCTGTCGTCCACCACCTTCAGCCCGGACTTCAGCTCATCCACGCTCAGCCCGCTGAAATCATAGTCCAGAAGACAGTCCACATGCTGCTCCAGGGAGCGGATGGCCTTCATCAGAGCTCCCTCAAAGCTGTCGCAGATTGCCATGACCTCGCCAGTGGCCTTCATCTGGGTGGTCAGCGTGCGCTTGGCCGTGATGAATTTATCGAAGGGAAGCCTGGGAATCTTCACCACGCAGTAATCCAGGGCGGGCTCAAAGCTGGCGTAAGTCTTCCGGGTAATGGCGTTCCTGATCTCGTCCAAAGTATAGCCCAGCGCGATTTTAGCCGCC
Organism: uncultured Acetatifactor sp.; assembly: GCF_948601915.1. NCBI lineage: Bacteria > Bacillati > Bacillota > Clostridia > Lachnospirales > Lachnospiraceae > Acetatifactor > uncultured Acetatifactor sp. Next base: position 17,411 of record NZ_CAPDXS010000094.1, read on the forward strand.
ACCTTGGCGATGGGATAGCCCGTGGCCTTGGAGGCCAGGGCGGAGGAACGGCTCACCCTGGGATTCACCTCGATGACGCAGTACTCAAAGCTGGTGGGATGCAGGGCGAACTGCACGTTGCAGCCTCCGGTAATCTGCAGTTCATTAATGATGTTCAGGGCGGAGGTGCGCAGCATCTGGTATTCCTTGTCGCCCAGGGTCTGGGAGGGGGCGACTACGATGCTGTCTCCCGTATGCACGCCCACCGGGTCGATGTTCTCCATGTTGCAGACCGTGATGCAGTTCCCCGCGCTGTCCCGCATGACCTCGTACTCGATTTCCTTCCAGCCCGCTATGCAGCGCTCGACCAGCACCTGGCCCACCCGGGAGAGACGTAGGCCATTCTCCAGGATCTCCTCCAGCTGCACCTGGTTGTAGGCGATGCCGCCGCCGGAGCCTCCCAGGGTGTAGGCCGGACGCAGCACCACGGGATAGCCGATGGAGCCCACGAATTCCACCCCCTCCTCCACGGTCTCCACCACCTTGGAAGCTGCGCAGGGCTCTCCGATGCGCTCCATCAGGTCTTTGAACTCCTGCCGCCCCTCGGCGTTGCGGATAGTGGCGGCGGTGGTTCCCAGAAGGGTCACGCCGTGGGCCTTCAGGAACCCGGATTCCTCCAGCTCCATCCCCAGATTCAGGCCCGCCTGGCCGCCCAGGGTGGGCAGGATGCTGTCCGGCTTCTCCTTCTCTATGATTTGCTCCAGCACCTGGACGGTGAGGGGTTCGATGTACACCTTGTCCGCGATGTCCCGGTCTGTCATGATGGTGGCGGGGTTGGAGTTCACCAAAATCACCTCCACGCCCTCCTCCTTCAGAGAGCGGCAGGCCTGGGTGCCCGCGTAGTCGAACTCCGCCGCCTGGCCGATGACGATGGGGCCGGAGCCGATGACCATGACTCGTTTTACGTTGGGATTCTTAGGCATTTTCGCTCCCTCCTTCTCTCATCATCCGGATGAATCTGTCAAACAGATACCGGGAATCCTGGGGTCCGGGACAGGCCTCCGGATGGTACTGCACCGTGAAGATATTCTTGCCCGTATACGCAAGCCCTTCGTTGGTGCCGTCATTCACGTTGACGAAGGCCGGAACCGCCACTTTAGGGTCGAGCTTTTCCATGTCCACCACATAACCGTGATTCTGTGAAGAAATATACACTCTGCCGGTAGCCAGGTCCTTTACCGGATGGTTCCCGCCCCGGTGCCCGTACTTCATTTTATAGGTATCCGCCCCGGTGGCCAGCGCCATGAGCTGATGGCCCAGACAGATGGCGAAAATAGGGATGTCCGTATCGTAGAGCTTCCGGATCTCCCCGATAATGTCCCCGCACTCTTTAGGATCCCCGGGGCCATTGCTGAGCATGATGCCGTCGGGCCTGTCCGCCACGATCTCCTCCGCGGAAGTCCGGGCCGGATACACCGTCACCTCGCAGCCCCGCTCCGCCAGGGAGCGGGCGATATTGGCTTTTGCGCCAAAATCCAGCAGCGCCACGCGAAGGCCCGAACCGTTGAGCTCCTTCACCAGCGAGGGCCGCGGCTCCCGGAGGCCCTTTTCATAAGCCGCCCCGTCGAATCTGGCCGCGCCGGACAGAGGGCCATTGTCCGCCAGGCCGGCTGACGGCCTTACCGTATATTTCTCCCTGCAGGTCACTTTCTCCACCACCTTGCCCGTGGTGTAGGCCCGCAGCCTGGGCAGGATTTCCGCCGCATCCGGATATTCCCGGGTGGTGATCATGCCGTTCATGGTACCCTTCTCCCGGAGGATCTTGGTCAGAGCCCTTGTGTCGATGCCCGCGATGCCGGGCACATTGTTCTCTTCGAGGAATTGCTGCAGACTCATATCGCAGCGGAAATTGCTGGGAATGCGGGAAAGCTCCCTCACGATGAAGCCGTCCGGCCAGGGCCTTGAGGATTCCATGTCGTCCCTGCAGATGCCGTAATTGCCGATCAACGGATACGTCATGCACACTGCCTGTCCCGCATAGGAAGGGTCGGTGAGCACTTCAAGGTATCCGGCCATGGATGTGTTGAACACGATTTCACTGATGATTTCCCTCCGGGCACCGATATGGGTCCCCCGGAATACAGTGCCGTCTTCCAGGATCAAAAACGCTTTCATAGGCTTTTCCCTCCTCCCGCCCCGGTTCCGCAGCCATATCCCCGCATAAAGCGCCCCGCTTTCCGCCTGAATCCTCCGCGGCGCGCTTCCCGCAGGGCGGCCGCACCGGGGAAGGCATTTTATTTCTGTATATACGCTCTCAAAACATTCGCATTATTATAGCACAGAAAACGGAATAGGGCAATCATTTTTCGCAGGTGCATTACAGCATCGTCTTGTATCGGCATTTTGCAGCAGTTACGGCATTCCGCCAGTTTCCCCGCCGTCTCTCACGTATAATGCTGCATCACATACTGCACCTCCGTGTTCCCCCGAAAAGTATTCTTCCCCAACTGATAAGCCACGGAGACGCGGAAGTCCCCTCTCCCCGCGTACAGCGCCTCCTCGCTGCCCGGGCCGAACTTTTCCTCCAGGAACGCGCCGAACTTCTTCAGGTCGCCGAAAAAGACAATCTGGCGCCGGGTGCCGGTTTCCGTCCGCACCTGGTATCTGGCGCAGGTCTGGTTGGCGCCCATTTTGTGCCCTGACAGGAACAGCAGATCCTTCTGGGCGAACAGCGGCCTGGGGTTGCCTACGCCGAAGGGCTCCAGCAGCTCCAGCTCCTCCGCCAGCCCCATGTCCCCGTAGTCTATGGGCATGGGCACATCGATATGCACTTTAGGGATGAAATCCTCCGGCTCCAGCGCACAGTTCCGGTTCAGGTCCCGCCGGAAGGCCTCCACATCCTCCTCCCGCATGGACAGCCCCGCCGCCATGGCATGGCCGCCGAATTTGGTGAAATACCGCTTCACCTGGGTCATGGCCTCGTACATGTGGTAGCCCTCTATGGAGCGGCCGGAGCCCTTCACCCCCTCCTCCCCTTTGGTCAGGATGAAGACGGGGTGGTGGTGGCTCTCCCGGATGCGCCCGGCAATGATGCCCGCCAGGCTCTCGTGGACTTCCGGCAGATATATCACCAGCACCTTGTCCAGCTCCGCCCCCTGCCGCGCCAGGTAACTTTCTGCCTGCTCCACCCCCTGCAGGGTCAGGTTCTTCCGGCTGTCATTGAGCTCCTTCAGCTCCCTGGCCGCGGTCATGGCCTCCACCCGGTTTTGGCTCTGGAGAAGCTCCAGGGCTCTCTTTGCGGTGTCCAGTCTGCCGGTGGCGTTAAGGCAGGGACCGATCACGAAGCCCAGATGATAGGCGTTGAGCTTCTCCGGCTCGATGCCGTTGACATCCATCAGGGCCCGGATTCCCTGGTTGCGGGTATGCCGCAGGCGGTTCAGCCCCTCCTTCACCAGAATCCGGTTCTCATCCTTCAGCTCCATCACATCGCAGACCGTAGCCAGGGCGGCGAACTCCAGCAGCTCCTCCAGCGCGTCCTTCAGCTGTGCGCTTCCCGTCCTCTCCGCCAGCGCCTGTACCACCTTGTAGGCCACCGCGCCTCCGCAGATGTTCGGGAAGGGATACCTGCACCGCTCCTGCTTGGGATCGATCACCGCCAGGGCCGGGGGCAGCAGCTCCCTGCGGCAGGATCCTCCGTCACAGCCTGTCCCATCCGCAGCCCTCTCCTCCACGTCTCCTGATTTGCCGTCTCTCCTCCCATCAGAGCCGTTATTCCCCTGCTCCCCGCCGGAAATGCCATCAGCGGTTCCGGCCGCCATCACGAAGGGCACCTCATGGTGGTCCGTGACGATGACCTTGATGCCATAGGAATTGGCCAGCGCGATCTGGGGCGCGGCGGCGATGCCGTTGTCGCAGGTCACGATCATGCCGATGCCGTCC
>NZ_CAPDXS010000095.1:0-21266 GCF_948601915.1 uncultured Acetatifactor sp.
ACTGGAGTTCAGACGTGTGCTCTTCCGATCTTTTCAATACTTGGTAAAGCTCATCCATGCTCTTTGGCTCATGCAGCCCCAGGTTGTCGAGCCATCTCTTGTTCAGCCAGAACAGGTTGATTTCACCGCGGTTTGAAATCTGAGGAACAGAATATATATGTCCATCGGGAGAGGTCAGATACTGCCAGCCGTCAAGCTCATCCAACTTTGCCGTCAGATTCGGCATATACTCATGAATCAGATCCTCCAGAGGAATCAGGATACCCTGTCCGCCATACTTGGTCAGGTCGCCCATCCTGATGCCAGACTTGAAGAGCATATCAGGATATTCGCCGGAAGCCAGTATCAGGTTCATCTTCTCTCCCTGGTCTGCGGCCAGGACACTGTCAAATGTAATATTGATGTTGGCTCTGGACATAGCCTCCTGCATCGCCAGATTATCCTGTAGAGAATAGGACTGGTTCATGCCTGAGAAAGCGGTGAACTCTATCGTCTCGGCAAGGGGGAATGTAATAGGACCGCCAGCGGCTTCTTTCGTCTTGGATTCTTCTGCCTTAGACTCGCTCTCCTGGGTCTTGCTCTCGTTGCTCTGACTTCCGCTGTCCCGGCCATCATTGGATCCGCAGCCAACCATAAGCGACATCGCCATCACTGTGGCCATCAATAGTGCAGCTACTTTCTTAATCTTCATAAATACCTCCTTATGAAATATATTTTTTAGATTTACGAGAGGCGCCACTCTTGCGAAACCTGTTTTTATTATGGAATATCACTATAGAAAAATGCAAGACACATATTTTTTACATTATTTTAAATGAATGTCCTTGTGATCACTCGCAGGCCAGAAATATATTAGACACCATTTTTTACCAACTCGCATCCGCCAGAATACATTATTCAAAAGGGCCATACAAAAAATGTACCTTCATTTATATTCCACAATGAAATTCCCTTGGGTTGCAGATTCTATTAAAATGTTGTATAATATTAGCAGTTTTAGGAGGCATTTTATGAAAAAAGTGTTTAATTCTATCCATCGGACGCATCGTACCCTGATCCATTATTTTTTATCCTATTTCATCCTATTGAGCTTCCTTCTGGTAAGCTTTCTTTTTATTGTGCGCATCCAGCTGTCAAGATCCTATCTCGACATGCTGAACCAGCAGGCCAATCAGCAGCTGTCCCACATCAAAACTCAGTTCTCCAATGGACTAGCCACTGTCAGTCAAATCAACAGTTCGCTGGCCAACAACATCAATCTCGCATTGTCAAGGCATACAGACAATCCCTGGAAACAGTATGTCGCCTCCCAGGAAATCAATTCGTATGCCATTGCCAATGACATGATTCAGGGTATCGTTTATTACGACGCAGTCCGTGATAAACTCTATTCGACAGGGAAGTATGTGAAATATACCGATGGTGTCTTCCATATATTTGATGACAAGAGCTATACTGTATTCAATCCCGACGAGTATCAGGATTCCATCACGAACCAGCTCATCTCCGTCAAAGGGGAGAATGCTTCCTATTTAATCTATTACCCTTACCATGATAAAGGCATGGGGTATACGCTCTTCTATCTCATAAATGAAATAAGCGTGTCCAACATGTTGAAGGGCATCCTGTCGGAGGAAATCATCTCCATTGCATTGGTGGGGTCTGACAACCAAATCGCTGTCGGTGTGTACAGCTCTCTTTTGGCCCCTCACCTCTCCGCAATCCAGGATGATACGGAAGTCTGCCATCTGGACTCCCAGACCTCCCTGCAGGTCAGTTCCGGCCTCTACAGCGGCTTCAAGATGGTCGCCATGATTTCCGACAAAGCTATCATGGACAGAATCAATGCAATCCTCTCCCGCACCTACCTGATTCTGTTCCTCTTAGGTGTCGCCGGTATGCTCATAGTGCTTTTCGCTATGAGGAGAACTTATCTGCCGCTCAGCAGACTCACCAGGAAAATCATAAAGAATCCTGCCTTCAATCAAAGCTACCTGGAGCAGCTGGATTTGGCCTTTTCCGATGCTGCCGCGGAAAATAAGAACCTACAGAATAAAATAGAAAAATATCGGCTTTCCATGCAGAAATCCATACTCGACTCCATCGTGGCGGATAGGCAGGTCGTCGCAGCGGAAAGCATCGGACAGATGGGGGCCTTTGACCGCATAGATCCATTCTTCACTATGGAGCCGGACAATCTGATTTTCGCGCTCCGCATGAGAATCTCTCCCGAGCTGCTTCCGGCGGATTCCGGCGTGCAGTTTCAGGAAATTGCGCTGTTCCTGAAAGACGCTCTGCCGGAAAAAAGTTCCTGCCTCATGCTGGAATATGACCGCGATACCGCCATGTTCCTGCTAAGCTATCCGGGGATGGAGCAGCGCAAAGAGGAGGCGCTGCTTGCCCTACTAGAGAATTACTGTGAGGAAAGGGAGTATCTGTCCGCTTTGAGCAATGGCTCCTCCTCGCCCATGGACATTCCCTCCCTCTATGAAAACGCCATGCTTGCCAGCAGGGAATGGAGCCATAGGAAAGTGGCATCTTTTGGCGCCATGGATTCCACCCTGCCGGGGGAGCATGTCCTCACATATCCCTATGAGCTGTTGGATGGGCTGGCTCAGGCCCTGAAGGATCACGATTTCAAGAGGGCTGAATCCGGAATCCAGCAGCTCTCCGCTCTGCTGGACGGCTCCTTTTCCACGGAGAATACGCTGCCCGACTTTTTCGTGCGCTGCGTGCTCATAGATATTCTGACGGCCCTCATAAACGCCATGAACCAGATGAATGTCAAATTTAAGGATTACCGTGATACCTATTTTGAGGCCCTGTATTTCTGCCGCAGCTTCCCCTACCAGGAAAAGAAGCAGGAAATCCAGTCCCATATCGGACAGCTCCTGGCTCTCTTCGTGTCAGAGGCGGAGAATCAGCTGATCAATGCCGCACAAATCGAGCAGCTGGTGGATGAGAATTTCTCTTCGGCAGATTTCTCCATCTCTTACCTGGCAGACAATTTCCATGTGAGCATCGCTTATATGAGCTATCTGTTCAAAAAGGAAATGGGAGAGAATTTTTCGGATTATGTATGGAATCTGCGCTTGGGGAAGGCGAAGGAGCTGCTGCTCAACACGGACATGTCTATCGATGACATCAGCCTGGCTGTGGGCTATGTGAACACGTCCAGCTTCCGCAGAAAATTCAAGCAGGCTACAGGGATGACGCCTTCGCAGCTGCGCGGTTGATATTATTTTCCATAATGTCTGTGTTTTTATGATGAAAAAGGATATTAGGATTGACAGATTTGGTTCAGACCATATTCCATTCACTATCGGGCAGCATTGGACTAAAATAGCCTTTGATACAGTTCGGATTGATGATGCACAGCTGGGCATGTGTCTTTTCCATGATTCCTGAGTTTTCGTAAACAGGATTTCCTTCGATGAACACTCCTCGGATACCATCGTAAGGCCTTTCGTCATTCTCCCTGTTGTACTGATGTATCCTTTCAATGACGGCACAATCCAATTCTCTTAACAGAAGATCTTTATTTAAAGATTTTCCCAACAAAGAGAATTCAAATTTTAAAATCTCGTATCCCGTCTTAAGAATAGAAGCACTGCCATAATCAGCCAAGTCCAGACAATGCCCCAAGCTTATGACTGCTCCTATAGCTGCTGGCTCTTTTGGCTTTTCGTCAGGATGCTTCTTATTATATCTACTACAGTATGAAGCCGCCCACTCTTCAGCCCTATCCAAGCTGTTCTCCCAAAAGTAGATTCCGCTCCCCAACCAATCATATGAATTATGGCTTGCCCTCAGCTTATTGTGCTTATACAATACATTCTTGTATGTGTCTAAATCACAGCCATGAAAACCAAGAACCAAATTCGGCAAATTGCTATACATATATCATCTCCTGTGCTGGACATATTTCCCAAGATTGCTGTACCTTTCCGAGAATTCGCCATCTTCACGTATGATATGGCATTTCTCCAGGATTTCCCGGGATTTCCTGACCGCTTCATTGTTCGGCATCAATTTCAGCTCCCGCAAGTAGTCTTCCATGCCCTTTACATAAGCTGTTCTTTCGTGTTCCACTAATTCAATAGCTGGCATCGCATCTACCTCCTCGCCATCCACAAGCATGTTTTCACTAAGGCCTTTTTTACGTTTCATCGCTTCCATCGCCCTCCCTATAGGTAATAGCATGCGCTTTCCTATAGGAAAAAATATAGAGATAAAGCTATTATTTCTTTTATTATAAGGCAACGCCTCGCATTTTACAACAGGATTTTCCCCGAAATCCAGCAGCATATCTTCAGTATGTCTTCGATAATCATGCCGGGTTTTGGGGAAAATCGCTATGGTGCCCCTCTACCCTCTCCTGACCTCCGGCTTCTCTAACAGCCCCTGGGGATAGAGCATATGCACATCGCTCCATCCTTCGCCTGTCGTCATGAAATTCCCCGGGCCGTAGGACGGTGCTTCCTTCGGGCACTGGTGCAGGGGGCCGAAGGTGTTGCGCCTGGTCAGCACCACCTCGATACTGCGCAGGTTCTCTGCCTCGGCCCGATAGGGCGGGAACGCAATCGTCCCTTCGCCGTCTCCGTGGAGCTTGATCAGCGCCCCACCGAAGCCGGAGGCCTTTACGCTTACGCGGCAGTGCTTTGCCTCTTCCCCGGCTGCCGTCCCATCCAGCTCATAGATTACGCTTCCGGAGTAGAAAGGCAGTCCCTGGCCAGTGATGTCTCCGACTGCCAGCCTTTCCGGTAGCCCTGTAAGAATCACGCGGCTGCCGCTGGGGACAGCATCCGCAGAAGCTCCTTCCACAGGTCTTCCGGCGGTATTCCCGGCCCATGCTCCGTCCGCGGAAGCTCCTCCGCCAGAATTCCTGTCCCCGGAAGCAGCATCCTGGATTTCCACGCCGAAATCCCCCAGCAGGTAGACCGCCTCTATGCCGCATGTGCTGTAATAATCCATGGCGATGGTGACGGTATTGTGGCCCTTCTCCAGAATCTGAGCCGGAATCTCCAGCTCGTCAAAGCATATGTCAATCCATTTCCCCCTGCTGGTCAGGGGAATCTCCTTCCCGTTTACAAGAATCTGTCGGATATGCGTCAAATCCTCCACCGCAAGCCGCACATCCCCGGGAACCTCCGCGATTTCAATATCATATCGAAGAGAGATTGTATCCAGCAGCCTCGTGTTCCCGCCCTTATATTTCACCTGATACCAGGGCTGCAGCATCTCGCCGCCCCGGTAAGGGATGCCCAGTATGTCCCGCAGGGCCCGGTCTGCTTTCAGCACTTCCATCCGGGGGATTTCGTTGCCCCTGCCGTCCGTGACGGAGACCATGTCCAGCACGCAGATATTCGGCTCGGAAAGCCGGTAGCGGAAGGTATCCGGCAGCTCCACAGGCTCGCTGCCGATAAATGCCTCCATCTCCGGCAGCTCCCGCCGCGCCCGGGCAATGAGGAATATGCGCTCCCCGCCCTTCTCCAGATCCATCGTCAGCTGTATCCTGCCCTCCGACACCCGGTATGGCGGCCTGGTAATCCTGCCGCTTCTGGCATCCCAGAGCTCCAGATGCTCACCCTGGCCCAGGTCTATGGCGACATCCTTGTAATCCCTCTCCCGGTTCACGTTCAGAAGCATCACCATACGGCCGCCGTCCACCTCAAAGGACTGCACGAAGATATCCCCAAGGGCTGCCGCGTCTTTTCCTCTCCCGCCGGAATCTCCTGGCGTTATCCGGACTTCCATGCCGCTCCCCGCCGCCCGGGCCACTGCCTCCTCCTCAAAAGCCACCCTCCTGCATCTGTCCGCAAGCAGGCGTACCTTATCCGATGGAATCACATCCACGAATCCCGGAACCTCACCGGCGAAGATGACCTCCCCGCCCCGGGCCGCGAATTCCTCCAGAAGCGCCAGGGTGCCGGAGCGCATGGTGTCCATGCCTGCCACCAGGACCTTGCGGTAGGCGCAGCTTCCCACATACAGGATGCCCTCCTCCACCTTCCCGTGGCGGGACATGATGTCCTCCTCGCCGTAGTCGAAGTCGATCTGATTGCCGGAAAGGATATGGAACAGCTCGGCGTACTGCCGCTCCAGGCGGATGATTTCCGGATCCACGCCCAAGAGCCCGTCAAAGGAGCCGCTGTAGGCCCTTGCCCACACGCTCTCGATGGGGTTCAGCACCAGCAAATCACAGACCGGCTTTCCGTCATGGAGCGCGGCATGGATTCTGGAGAAATAGTCCTCCACATAATGATAGTCCCGATACCAGCAGGACTGATGCAGCATGCTGGCAGGATAATCCCGCTTCGCCTCCCCCTTCATGGTGTACCAGGACAGATGGGGGCATCTCAAGTTCACGCCGAACAGCGCCTGCCAGTCGCCTACATTCTTGTAGGACTCGAAATCCATCTGCCAGCCTGTACATCCGTAGAGCTCGGACAGGACCCACTCCTTGTCCAACTGCCTGGCCACGGAGGAAATCTGTTTGGCCACCCAGTAGCATCTGTTGTCCTCGCTGAGGATGTCGATGCCGGGATAGTCCATGTACTCATAGAAGCGCATGAGGGAACCCTGCATGATGGCCTGGCAGCACAGGGAATCCTCATGGAGCACATGGCCGGTGAAGATCAGGCCGTTCTCCCTGCACCAGTTCTGAACGGGGATGGCAAAGCGCTCGAGGAAGAGCTCCTGGCACAGCTCGAAATAATCCCTGGTGACCTTGGACATCTCACCCCGGCTTCGGCGCAGGAACAGCTCCGGCAGGTTCTCCTTCAGGCTGTAGCCGAAACGCTTCTCGAATTCCGGGAACAGATCCGGCGTATAGGGGACGGCGTTCGGCTCCCCTTCCGCGAAATTCGTGAACACACCGCCCCTGTGTGGCTCGTCCGTGAAGATGCCCGAAATCTCCTTTCCGAACCTGTCACCGCATTTTTCTCTGTATTTCTCATGGGTCAGTTCGATGTATTTCTCTATGGCCTCCCTGTGCATGGTGTTCACATAGCAGTAACCGTTGTAATTGTCATTGCACACGGAATAGCGGGTACGGAACTCTATGGCCGTCTCCCCTTCCTCCAGGGCGTCCCCTGTCCGAAGCAGCCGCTTTCCGGAGAAGATTCCGCCGCAGCCGCCAGGCTGCCCCTTTTCCATGGAAGGCTCCTGTTCCATTTTGCAGACGAACACGGCCACCGCATCCTCATCCGGCCGCCAGGCCCTCCAGGCATCCTCCGTCAGACAGTTCATCTCCAGGAACATGGCCCTATACTGCTCTTCCTTCGTCACCATGCCCCCGGCGCTTCCCGAGGGCCAGCGGTCCTCATCGTAGAGCCAGGACTCCATCCCCGCCTTATGCCCATAATCCGCACATTTGTTGGTCAGCTCGAACCATTCCTCCCCCAGGTACTCCGTCTCCAGTCCGGTGCGGGAGTGCATGAAATAGCCGCCGAAGCCCATTTCCTTGATGATGTCTATCTGGCGGCACAGCTCCGCCTCCTCCAGCCTGCCGTTCCAGGACCAGAAGGGCTTTCCCCGGTACTCCGCTGTGGGATTTTCAAATAGTTTCTGTCTTTCGCTTAAATCCATAAGCCTCTCTCCTTGGATTTCCATATACTTTCCAAATATTCCCGGGCTCCCATGCAGCCAGACGCACCATCCTACATGAACGTCCGGGAGCTTGCGGCTGTCCGGGGCCGTCCTCCGGAACAGCAGCCAGCCGCAGCACCGCAGATCCACCCCTCAGCCATCCCCTGGCTTAGCTGCAGATCTCCACTTCCTTCGGCGCGTCCACCTCTGTCGCAATTGTACCGTCTGATTGCCTTACATGGGAGACGGAAATCTCGCCGTAAGGGGTGGGGTAGGTTCCTTTCGCCCATTCCAGATCCCCCAGATGGGGCTCTATCTTGACCTTCCGGCAGCCCGGCTCCAGAATCCGCACGCCCAGCACGTTCTCGGAAAGCCATGGCGTGGCGCCGCTGGCCCAGCCGTGGCACAGGCTGTGGCGGTAGCCCTGGTAGCAGAATCCGCCGTAAGTCCCATGGACGTCCACCCTGGATTGCTCTCCTTCCGCGGATTGCCCCGCTTCCGCAGCCGCCTGAGGCAGTTCGTCAATCCTGGCGGCGTTCTCCATCCAGTCCACATCGAAATCCTCCCAGAAGGTAGTCGCCCCTAACTGGAGCATGCCGCCCCAGTAGTCCCGGATGCAGTCCAGGCAGCCCTGATAATCCCCGGCCATGGCCCTGGCCGTCAGGATATAATATCCCATGAAGGTGGACATGCCCTTAGCGCCGCCCTGCTTCAGCAGAGCCTCGTTCACTTCCGCCGCCCCCTTCTGGCCCATCATCACCGAAAGGGCCGCCGCCTGTTTGGAATCCTCATAGTCTGTCTCGAAGCCTTTCAGCCGCTCAATGTCCTCCCTGCATTTCCCCGCCAGGGCCTCCTCCCCCAGGACGGTGAAGATCTTCTCCAGGCTTCCGGCGGCCCAGATATGCAGCGCCTGTACCCCCGCGTCCACGATGCCAAGCTTCCCCTCGGAGGGCCAGTCCAGGAAACGCCCCTCTTTCACCGTATCCTGTCCCTTTTCGTCGATATGGGCGGAGAGCTGCTCCGATAATCCTTTCAGATATTCCCGCTGCTTTTCCAGGAATTCCTTCTTCCCCGTGTACTGATACCAGTCCCAGGTAATGATGGAATACCACATGGAATAGCTTGCCATACCGTTCATCCAGCCGGGCAGAGGCGTCTCCTTCCGGATGAAGTCAAGGCTGTCATCCACAGAGGAATCCTCGCCGAACACGGCCTTGATTGTGGTGACCTCCGGATGCATGTCGCCCACCCAGACCAGCCTGTCCCTTTTGATGCCGTCCCATATGTATTCCTGCATGTTCAGGTGCACGGTATACGCCCCCACGTCCCAGATGCGGTTGAGCAGCCCATCGCTGCAGGCAAAGCTTCCCCGGTATGGGACATCCTTGTAAATCAAAACAGCCCAGACGGTCTTCAGGGCGATGATGGCCTCCGGCTCCTCCAGGTCGATGCGCACAAAGCGGAAGCCGCTCTCCCCAATCTGGTTCATGCTCATCATGCCCACTTCCACGGTCATGTCCCTCCTGGCATGATCGTTGGTGGCATTGGTTTCCCCGCCCGGCTCGCTCATGGCCTCGGCGGCGGACTCTCCAAAGCGAATCCGCACCTTCGCCCCCCTGCCCGTGCTGTCCATCCAGGCCAGGAGCCGGATGCCGCCATGGATTTCCACGCCGTAATCCAGCAGGATAGAAGCCTTTTCCTGCGCCTGCCCCTCATTCTTCAGGATACAGGGCCTGTGGGCTGCCAGGGAGATCTGCATCTCACGGTTCTCCAGCAGGGTGTCGCTGTTCTCCACATGCCCCTTCATCCAGAGAATCCGTTTCGGAAGCAGGAACCTCCTGGTCCGGACGTCCTCCTTCCCGGCTTTTAAGATGTCCTCATCCATGACGCGGAAGATGTCCTTTCTGTCTCGTTGTGCCATGTCCATCCTTTTTTCCTCCTTATGATTGCTATATCCTCTCGGAATCTCCAGACCACATATCACGCGGCTTTCCAGAATTCCTCGGGAACGATTCCTCCACTTTTCCAGATGCCGTCCTGCCACAATGCCTGATTTTACCTTCTGAAATTCCGAGAGCCTATTGCTTCGTCTTCTTTTTCCTTATCTCCGTCCACTACAATCTTCTTTGGAATGCTCAGGATTGCGGTCATCCAGGCATCGCCAGCCCCTTCCCGGCCTCCACCCGGACATCCGCCCTATTCCCGCACTCCAGCGTCCGCCGGAATTCCTCTTCCTTCCCGTTCACCGTAAGCTTCCCGCCGCAGAATTCCCCGGGCAGCTCCACCAGGATACGATATCCCTCCGGCGCGGACACGGACAGGCGGAGCCCCTCCATATCCCTGTGCCAGAAAGCCGTAAACTGCCCGTCCTCCAGGCCGATCCGGCCCTTTGCCCAGCGCAGGCTCCCCCGGCCCGGTGCGAACCGCAGGGTCTTTTTCCGGCAGTCGGGGATGTCCATTCCCAGGAAATCCCGCATCACCACCACACCATAGTGGGCTCCGAAGCCATGGTTGCGGCTGTCCGTGCCGCCCAGGGTCTCCCAGAACGTCCCCGGGTCATGTGCCGTCATATAGCAGCACAGACGCTTCATCTCCCTCTCCAAAAGCGCCGTCTCCCCGAACCTGGCCAGAAGCTCGAAGCGCATCATGTGGCCGAAGAATACGCCGCAGTTCCCCACGGACAACTGCATGGTTCCCCGGTATCTCTCCGGCATAGGGCCGAACTGCTCCACCAGCGCCTTCCAGAGGTCGGGTGCGTCCTCCCGCCGCAGCAGCCCCGTCCAGAAGCAGTAATACTGGGCCGCTTCGCTGTAGACTCCGTTCCCCACCAGAGCCCCGTCCTCCACTGTCATGGAATCGGCCAGGAAAGGGTACATGGTAAAGAGGTCGTACTTGCTCTCCTTTACTCTCCCATAAGCCTCCCGGAAGACCCTGCGGATCCGTGCCGCTTCCTCCCCATAGGCCTCCACGCCGTACATCTCCCCCAGCCGCTGGGCCACCATTGCGTAGAGGCCATTGGCCGCTGTGCAGACTGCCTCCGTGTTGGCCCGGTTGTTGGACGCGGACCAGTCGATGAAGACGGAGCCCGGGATATTCTCCAGCACACCCAGCTCGTTCATCAGGCTCCGGGAGGCCTCCATGAAACTTTCCACCCTGGCGGCGAAATCCCGCTTCAGAACCTCGTCCCCGGTCCTTCTATAATAATCCGTCAGCTCCAGGAGCACGAAAAGGCTCCAGGTATACATCAGCTCAGGGTCGTTCTTCTCCCCGCCGCAACAGCAGCATGGGAAAGTGCCGGGCAGCATCCGGGCATAATCGGCCGCCAGGAAATCGTACAACATAGAACGCTCCACCGTAGTATCCCCCAGGAGCATGGCGGCGGCCCTTCCCGTCCAGTAGCTGTCCCCGGCCCAGCCGCCCCGCTCCCGTTCCGGAGAGTCCAGGAAGAATGCCAGGGTATTGGTGAGGAGGGTGCGCTTCGAAGCCTCATAGATGCGGTTCAGCTCCATATCGCTGCAGAGGAACTGCGCCCTGCCCAGGGCCTCCGGGAAGCGGTAGCGCCTCACATAGATATCGGCCAATCGGAATATTTTGTCCGTCTGCACGACAACCTTGATATATTTCAGGAAATGGGGCTCCATGGATTCAAAGGAGATGCGTCCTCCCGCCGATTCCAGGCGTATGATGCGGTTCGTGCTGTCCGCCTTCACCGGCACCTGGGCCGTCTCGTCCAGGAAATCGTTCCAGATGATGTCCACCGTGGCAGGGCCTTCCGTCTCCAATGTCAGTCCGATCAGGCCGGTCTCCGCATCCCCCAGGGCAAATTCCAGGGCTGTGGCGGCCTCCGGCCCGGAGCCGCTTCCTTTCGGGCACACTTCATATCCTTTCGTCCCCGCGCCGTCTTCGTACTCCCGCAGGATCCCGGCGAAAGCCCTGTCTATGCAGCCCGCCCTGTCCAAAGAGGGCCGTCTGATATCCGTGCCTCCGCAGCAGGCCAGATATGCGTCCGTCTCCCACCAGTTCCTGGCAGGCCCGTCGAAAGAACCGGGTTCCACGCTGAACACACCCAGCAAGGAGACATCCGGTACCTTCCCCATGTCCGGCATCGCCACGCGGCGCTCCTGGATGATGCGCCCTGTGGAATCTTCAGAGATTTTGGAGTCTTCCCTCCTGCCCCCGTCCTTCCAGGTCTCCTCCAGCGCTTCCGCCACCACCTCGAAACCTGTCTCCTGCGGAATCTCCCCTGTGCGCCAGTCCGCGTATCCTTCCCGCAGGGCATACAGCTCCACCGGATACCTGCGCCCGTGGGACATGGCCTCCGCATGGAAATCCCTGTAGGGCAGAAGGCCGCATCTCCAGCTGTCCTGCCCCGTTGCCGCCACCACTCTTCCGTCCACGGTAAGCTCTCCGAAGAACACGGAGTTTTCATGGGTGGAATAATTGAACTCCCGGGGCACATAACCCATGACCTCCACGGCCAGCCGAATCTCCCGGGGAGGAATCTCCGCTCCGGGAGAGCCATCCCGGGAAAGCCCTTCTTCCCTGAACCCCCTTCCTGTCCGGGCCAGCCTCCCGGTCAGGTCATAGCGGTCTGCCTTCAGCCGCCCAAAAGGCGCGGGAGCCGGCCCCATGCCCAGGAAATCCCCATTCAGATAAATACGGTAAAAAGTATGAGCCGCCACGGTGAGCTCCACCTGGCCGCCAGAATACGAGAAATCAAGACGGAAAGCCGCCAGCACATTCGGCACGGCGGACTTTCCCGGCAGGAAGATGCCCTTTGCCTCTTTGAATACTTTCCCGGAGTTCTTTGCCTCTCTGGAACATTTTTCTTCCATATAAATATCCAACCCTTTCCGCAGACAGCATACATTCTTCCCTTTCCGAATCCGGATACCGCGCCGCTCCTAAAAGTTCACAGAATTTACTTTCCGCTGTTTTGGATATTATATACAAAGTACCTCCAAAAATCAATATGCTATTATTTGCATTTTCCATCAAAATTTTGTATCATGTCCCGTTTCAGCCCGTCAAAATCCAGATAATCCTCAATGAACTGCTTCCGCAGCAGCTCCAGGGGGATGAATTCATTGTACTTCCCGTTGATCTGAATCTTGTCCGGCAGGGGCAGGCTGTAGAGGTCCAGGTCGGAATGCAGGATGTCGCTGATGATGCCCGCCAGCTCCTCTTTGCTCCCGTCAAAGACCACCTCCAGGTACAGGCAGGTGCTCCAGGGAATCTTGCTCTTGATCTTACGCTGGAGCAGCGCATAGTGCAGCGTCACCAGCTGCCTGGTCCCCACCCAGGGGAATATGGCGAACTTCTGTTTGGACAGCTCCGTCACCAGATTCTCCAGGATGCCGCTGTTCCGGGCGATGTACTGGATTTCCAAAAGGCGCTCCTGGCAGCGGTCGCTTAAATAAGGATACGGGTCGTCCCGCTCCAGGACGCTGCGCACCTTGCGAACCAGCACCGTGTGGAGCTCCGCCTCGAAATCCCTGTCCCAGTCCACCACGGAGATGCCGGGCACCCGTTTCACGAACAGCACCTTGGACTTCACATTGATGTCCACTGTCTCCCAGGACATGCCTGCCAAAGCGAAGCGGGTGCCCACGGGATAGGTCTTGTCCACGGTGCCGATCGTCCGGTTCTCCTCCTTCACCAGCAGGTACTCCGGGGCCAGGAACACTGTCAGGAACTTGTGGCTGTTCACTTCCTTCTCCCCGGCCCGGCCGATCAGCAGGCCGTCATGCTCGGAGCGCTCCAGCTGCTCGATGTGGATCAGGTACAGCAGAAGCTTCTTATAGTCCTCCTGGGAAATCTTCCGGAACGCCCCCAGGCTCAAGACCGCCTGGGCCAGCCCGGCGGGGGACATCTCCCCATTGCTCTTCAGGATGCTCATGGTCTGGTGGTACAGCAGGTTATAGGGATGGTGCCTGGGCGGGATGGGCTCCATCCAGTGGTCCCTCAGGTACAGCTCGATGATGGCGATCGTCCGGATGAACTCCCAGTTGATGGGGCCCAGGATGTCGGAGGAATTGATTTTGATGCTCTCCACGAAGGTGAACAGGAGCTGGGGCACCTGCCCCCGCCGTCCGCAGCGGCCCAGCCTCTGGGCGAAGCTGGATACGTTCAGGGGCGCGCCTATCTGCACCGCCTGATCCAGGGAGCCGATGTCGATGCCAAGCTCCAAAGTCACGGTGGCCCCGGTGACGATTTTCTCATCGGCGGACTTCATCTCGTCCTCCGTGGTCTCCCGCAGCAGGGCGGAGACATTGCCATGGTGGACGCGGTATACGTCAGGCGCTTTATGTTTCAGCGCTATTTCGCGCAGGTTGGCCATGATGAACTCGATTTCCTCCCGGCTGTTGGCGAAGATGATGGTCTTCTTGTCCAGGGTCTGTCGGAAGAGGTACTCGTAATGCTCTCTGTCGCCCATGTCGCCGCCGGTATCCTTGTCCACGATATTCATGCTGCCGTTCCGCTCCACCAAATCCCGCTTGTCCGACACGTTCACGAAACGCTCGATGTGCAGACGGACACGTTTCTTCCCCTCGTCCGCCACAGGAGCCGCGCACTTCCGCCCTGTGCCCGTATTCAGCCAGTCCTGGGCCAGGGACATGTCCCCCAGAGTGGCGGAGAGGCCTATCCTGCGGGGATTTACGCCGGTGAGGGCCCTGAGCCGCTCCAGCACGCAGAGAAGCTGCAGCCCCCTTTCGTCCCGCATGAAAGAGTGCACCTCATCGATGATGACGAAGCGCAGGTCGCAGAACATATTCAGGCAGGCCCCCCGCTTGTTGGTGATCAGGCTCTCCAGGGATTCCGGGGTAATCTGCAGGATGCCCTCCGGATGCTTGATCAGCCTGTCCTTTTTGTCCACGGAGGCATCCCCGTGCCATTTGGTGACGGGTATATTGGAGTCTAAGAGCATCTGCTCCAGGCGCTTGAACTGGTCATTGATAAGCGCTTTCAGAGGGGAGATGTACATGGCCCCCACGGAGCGGGACGGCTTCTCATAAAGATGCGTGAGCACCGGAAGGAAGGCTGCTTCCGTCTTGCCGGAAGCCGTGCCGGAGGACAGCAGCAGGTTGTCGTCGCTGTCGAAGATGACCTGGCAGGCCGCCACCTGGTTGCCATGCAGCTCTTCCCATTTATTCTCATAGATAAAATCCTGTATAAAAGGCGCAAGCCTGTTGAATACGTCCATTTTGCAGTCCCCATGCCATAAAATATATTCTATTGGTACCACTGTCTCATACACTGTCTTGTATTCGCCCTCAGCTGCAACCAGGTCGTCATGGCTGCCGTCCTGCACAATGCGCCCATTCTTAATCAAAAGAATCCTGACCACAATCTGCCAAATTCCTCATAGAGATGTTTCTCTTCCAAGGCATCAATGGCAGCCACCAACTGCGAACTACTGTAAGTTTATTCTTTTGCCTTCGGTTCTAGAAATATTTCTCCGGCCATACATAGAGAGAGATACCGCCCAGTTCCACATGCTCGGTGAGCTGTGGGGCCAGGGCCGGGATGTCGTACCGGCGGGCCACATTGGTGTCCAGACAGAGGCAGCTCAGCCGCTTCATGGTCGAGATGACCTCCAGGCCAGTGAGATTCGGATTCTCATATAAGTCCAGGTTCCAGGCTCGGCAGAATTCCAGGTCGGAGATGTCCCCCAGGCCGGTGCCGCTCAGGTTCAGCATCCCCAGCCGCTTGCACTTGCGCAGGTAGGCCAGCGTCCCCGGCTCCAGGGGATTGCCCCGCAGGTTCAGCTGATTCAGGCCTGTCATCCCCCGCAGGGGCTCCAGGCTGGTAATGCGGTTGCCGTAGACGTTCAGCTGCACCAGTTTGTCCAACCCGGCCAGGGGGGACAAGTCGGAAATCAGGTTGTAAGGCAGCCACAGCTCCCGCAGGCCGGTGAGGGTGGCCAGAGGGGCCAGATCCTCGATGTCGTTGTCCCACAAATCCAGCTCCTTGAGCCCGGTCAGCCCCTTCAGGAAAGACAGGTCCCGGATGCCCTCGCCCCGGGCCTGAAAGCGCTTGAGGTGAACCAGCTCCGCCGCCCGCCGGAACAGTTCCTCTTCCTGTGGATCGGTGGAGCCCCACATCTCCCCGTTTTCCTCCGCAGTCCGGACGACCTGAATCAATTCTCCGACTCGGGCCCACTCCGCCGCCCGTTCCTTGTCCCACTGCCAGCCTGGCTTTTGCTGGGCGGCCCGACGGGCGGAAAGCTTTTCATCCCTCTCCTGGGGCAGCAGGGCCAGGGTCTGGCGCAGCTGGCCCAGGAGGTATCCGGCCCAGCTGTCACTGGGCCCCTGGTGGACAAAACGGTTATCCTCCAGCCATCTGGCACATTGTTCGGCGGGACTGGCTCCCTCGGGCCAGGTGAAGTCCGCCCCGATTACATCCTGAAAGCGGCGGGAACGGCCCCTCCGCCCCTCCTCTCCGGTGAGGCAGCAGATCAGGTAGGCCTCCAGGTTGCCGTCCAGCACCAGCTCCAGCCACTGGGCAAAGGTGCATGCCGGGGCCCGGCGGACTCCGAAGTCCCCTATCGTCCATATTTCCCCGGTGCATGGCCCGGCAGTGACAAGGGACCAGCCCAGATGATCGCCTCCCATAATCAGAATCTGCCCCGGCAGCTTGGACGGATTCGCGTGTTCTGTCAGCTCCCCGCGCAGAGCCCGCGAATCCTCCGCAGGAGGGTAGGGCACATCCAGGGACGCCTCACGATCCTCGATTTCCATGTTCCACAGGGGACGCCAGTACCGGATATTGCATACGTCAGGCAGGGTTCCGCCGACGGCAGTCCGGCTGACGATCTCCCGAAAATCCGCAGGCAGACTGACATGCTGATTCGCTTCAAATTCTGCGGTCCACCCGGAACCTGCCGGCTCCTCCAGACGGACCAGACTGCCCTCCCGCTGAGCCATCCAGGCCAGCTTGTCCTGTACCCGCTTTATCTGCACTGCGTCTGTTGTGTAATCCATAATGTACCTCTTTTTGTCCGATTATTGTCCGTTGTCATCCAGGTTGTCCGGAAAGACATTTCTTTCATTTCCCACAAGAGATGAATGGGACTTTGGTCAAGACATCCTAATTATATCTCAAATTTATATCTCAAATTCCCGGAATTCGTCCTGTATTTCTTCGTCCGGAATCCCTCCCTTGGCCATCTCAAAGCTGTTGTCCCCGAGAATCTGCGAGACAGTCTTCTGGGGGTTCTGGTGCAGGATATTGATCAGTTCGATAAAGTCACGGATAATCTCACGGGGCGTGATATGAGTCTCGGCACCCACGCGGTTATATTCTACCGTCAGAAAATATACCAGATCCTCCTGAGCCAGTGCCGGAGTATAATTGTACAGCTGGGCATGAATGTTCTGCAGCTTCTCCACAAGGATGTACATTTCCTCCTGGGTCAGCATCTGGAGCCGGATGATGGGGGCGGACAGATCCTTTACGTCCGCTGTGGCGAAATGTCCCTCAGCCAGCCGGGAGCGCAGCGCCTCATAGCTAAACACACCCTTATATTTGTCCTCAATGCACTGGGGCGTGCCTCCCATGAGGAAACCGATATGCCGGGCTTTTCCCTGAAGCACATCATTGTACATGGTGAGGATTTTTTCATAATTATTGGCCCTGGTGATGGAATTTGGTATCTTGAAGATATTGACCAGCTCATCTATGATGACCAGCATCCCCTTATATCCCGCCCCCACCAGAAAGGCTGCAAAAATCTTCAGGAAATCGTACCATGTCTCGTCTGTCACGATGAAATTGATGCCCAAATCCGCCTTGGCTTCCTTTCGGGTGGGATATTCTCCCCGAAACCACCTGAGCACATTGGATTTCAGGGCCGCGTCATCCTCCCTGTAGGCTTTCCAATAGAGAACCACCGCTTTGGCGAACTCGAAACCGTTCACCATTCCCTCCAGGGAACCTGCCACGGCATAAATCTGCCGCTCCACCTCTCTGTCGAATTCTGCCGAAGAATCCGCCTCCGCCATGTCTCCTGCGGCTGACTTTTCCCGGCTCCGGACATTTTCTATTTCTTCCGCAGGAAGCCGCGTTCTGACCGACATCTGGATGCCGGAAATCCATTTCTCCAATATCAGCGGAAGCGCGCCTCCGTCCGGCTTTGACTTGGTGGACAGATTCTTGATCAGCTCCTTATAAGTAGCCAGCCCCTGTCCCTTGGTCCCGGCAAATCTCCGCTCCGGCGAAAGGTCCGCGTCCACCACAGCAAAGCCTTTGGCTGTGGCATAGTTGCGAATCGTCTGGAGCAGGAAGCTCTTCCCGCTGCCGTATTTCCCCACGATAAAGCGGAAAGACGCGCCGCCCTCCTCAATCATCTCAATATCATGCAGGATCGCGGCGATTTCCTGTGTACGGCCCACCGTAATATATTCCAGCCCCGCTCTGGGCACCACGCCGCCCTTTAAGGCATTGATCAGAATATTGGCTATTCTTGTAGGTACCTGCTTTGTCATAGGGATTCCACCATCTCCTTTACTTGCTCTCTGTAGTCGTCGTATAGTTCAAATCCATCGTCCAGGATGCTGTCGCCGATGGAGTCCATGGCCTTTTCGTTGATGCCGTCCATCAGCACCTCCAGCATGACACCCTGTCCGTCAGCGAAAGGCTTCAAGTTCGTCTCCCCCTCCGCCACCAGCCGCAAGGCCTTTCTCTCTGTCTCCGACAGCGCCTCTTTCAGGCTGTCCCAGGGGGACGCTGACCCGCTATTTCCAGAAGATTCTTGCGCAGTTTCAGATATTTCTCCTCCGTTTCCAGACAATTCATTTCTCTCTCCCGGCATTGCTCCATATAAGCTTTCTCTTTCCCGCGCCTGATTATTATCTGCTCCGGAAGGCTGCCCCATTTCGGCAGGCTGCTCTCTCCCGGAAATCTCCCCATCATCTCTGCTGCTCTGCCCGGAATCCGCTTTCCCGGACAAAACCGCGGATTGCAGCAGCGGCTCCTCCGGGACTATCAGCCTCTCCTGTGTCGCCAATGCCTCCTGCCGGATTTTTTCCAGGGAAGCATTGTCCACCTTGACCACCGTCTTCGTGGCCTCCCTATAGAATTCCTCCACCGCAGCCGTGACGGTTTCCTCCAGGGATATCCCGTCCTTTCGCAGCTCGTCCGCCATCACAGGGCTTAAGGCATCCGGATTGGCGGTCAGCTTATGCTTATATTTCGTCAGCCGCCGCAGGACGGACTCCATCTGCTTCAGACAATAGCCCAGCAGCCGCTTCCCGCTCTCGGTGGTGATCATGGCGCTGAATGTCCAGCGGTTCTGGCTGCACAGGTAAACCTCCTTCTCCGACAGCACCACCCGCCTGTCGGCCTGCCTTGCCGCCGGGTAGAACAGCGCCCCCTGAAACGGCGTCCATGCCGCCATGCTCCGGGTGGGCTGGAAGATGTATTCCTCCAGATCCGCATGGCAGCCGCTGAAAGCCTTGCGCAGCCTGTCCATGGTAAAATAGAAGCAGTCCTGCACCAGCGCCCTGTTCTCTTCCGTATAAAAATTGGATTTCCTGATGTCGTACTTCGATATGGCACAATATAAATCGAACTTATCTTCCGGGTCGGCAAGTTTGGGATAATATGCCTGCAGCCCGTTCTCCCCGATGAACTCCCGGAACGGCCTGGGAAGTTCATAATAGATATGGTAGTCCTTCAGCCATTTTACCGCATATTTGTCTAAGGACGCATCATAGACCCGGTAGGCATCCCAGAAAAGCATCAGCCTCTCCAGGCCTTCCTCAGGGCCTTCCACGCCGATATTGTTCAGCAGTTCATATATATACAAAAAAGCGTATGATGTAGAGGTCTGCTGGATATTCCCCTGGCGCACCTGTGTCCTCCAGGTAAAGTATGTCCGCAATTGCCCGTACCCCATCATCTGGTAATTGGGGAAATAAGCGGAGTAGGGCAGAACCCTCCCGCAGTCGTCCTCGAAGTCCTTCATGAACATGCCCTGCCGGTAAAAGAGCCTGGAGTTCTCCTGCTGGATCCTCTTGTCATAGAATCTGGAATTGCCAAAGGCCAGTACCCTGCTCTCCCTGGCGATGTCCCGCATCCGGTTAAAGCGCTCCCGCACGGGATCCGACTCCCTGGCCGCTTCCCGCGCTCCCGCGGAAATCTCTTCCCCCTGCGATTCCTGGCTCCGGTCGGTCCGCAAGACAAACTTCCCCACCCCGGGCATGGGGCAGGCGTCATATTCAATCTCGTAGTATGGGGCTTCCTCCGGGATGACATCGGGCACAGGCTTTGGGAACGGCGCGGTTTTCCCCCGGGGAATCCGCTCCCCTCCGGGAAGCACCCCTTTCCCTGGCTGTCCGTTTTCCCTGAAAATCCATTCTTCCACGGCAGCCCCTTCTTCCATGGAATGCTCTTCTTCCATGGAATGCTCTTCTTCCATGGAATGCACCTTTCCCATGGCAGGCTCCTCTTCCATGGCAGGCCTCTGAATCTCCTCAAATATCTGAAACGCTTCAAATTCCCTTGGAATGCTCTTCTTCCATTCGTACTTTCCCATCTCTTCCCCCGACACACCCGGCCTGTCAAATGCTCCAAACATTTGTTCCATTGTACCAAAAAGGAAAGGGTTAGTCAATATGCAGCCGTGGATTTTGCCATTGCCGCCTTCCGGCTCCTAATCGCTCCAGGACAATATCCGGGGCCCCTGCTCTCTCCACACCACTGCCCTTCCCGGCTCAGCGCAGGAGAGCTCCGCCCATCTCTCCGGGCTGCCCGCCTCCTGACCGTCCACCTCCAGAATCACGTCCCGCTCCCGAAATCCCCGTCTCCGCCACTTGCTCTCCCCGGAAATCCTGATTACCAGAAGCCCTTTTTCCTCATACATCCCTGTGGCGGACATTTCCTCCAGGCCCCGAAGCGGCTTCAGCAGCATTCCGGCGTCATCCCACGACGTTTCAGCCACAGGGCCCTCCGTACCGCCCTCCCGCAGCATATCGAAGACGGAAGGCGCCTTCGCCTTCAGGCGCAGATCCGTCACGCCGCAGTCCTGCACCTTTAGCTGCTCAATGCCGAGGCGGTCGAGAATGTCCTCCTCCAAAATCCGAATGCCCTCCCCCTCGCCGCAGCGAAACCGGAAGCCCGCGCACAGGGAATGGCTGTCCATGCCCGATTTCTCCCGCAGCTCCCCGGCAGTCCGCCCGTCTCCTTCTCCGTACAGAAGATTATGGTCAAAGGATTCCCCCCAGCCCTTCAAGCCGATGTCGGCATATTGCCTGAAAATAATGTTCCTCTCGAAGACATCCTGGCTGTCCTCAAACCACACATGGGGGTGGAAGGTGTTGTGCAGCATCACATTGTTGACTACGCTCCTGTAGACACCCTCCCGGTTCTTGATACCGCCCCGAAGGCACAGATTCCCCGTAATCAGGTAATTCGAGGAACCGTCGTCCAGGTCGATGTCCCATCCGTTGGCACATTCGAACACATTGTCCCTGATGATTACGGTCGGACGGACAGACTTTGCGGACAATCTATCTGCTATGCCGCTTTCCGGGCGGCGGCACGTCTGTGCCGTGTGCTTTCCGAACACTGTTGAATATGGATTTTCTTGGCGCAGGGCTTACAATACTTTGCCACCGCTGAACCGGGCGTGAACTCTGCCCCGCAGCATTGGCACCGCCTGGGGGAGAGGGGGG
>NZ_CAPDXS010000096.1:0-19894 GCF_948601915.1 uncultured Acetatifactor sp.
TGCCATTATCCCTTTCTTCCACAGATAAAAGGGAATCCCCTCCAGAATCCGCCTGTTGCTTCCCCCCAGGCGCTCCACTGCCTCCAGCATGGAATATGTCCGCACCATGGACATGCTGTCGTTCAGGTTCTCCCAGATCTCAGCCGCCAGCCCCTCAGTCTCCGCGCTCCGATCCGCCCCTGCGCCTTCCCTTCCGGCCTCATCCGGCTGCCTCGTACCCGGCTCCCATGCCGCTGCATCGCCCCCGGCTCCCGCGCCCTCATCCCAGGGCAGGAAAGCCTGCGTGACGATTTTTTTCAGCTTGAAGAACCAGTGCCCGGACTCCACGCCGTCATAGGCTGCCAGGGCTTCCACCCGCTCACGCAGGCTCTCCCTGCTCCTGCACCAGTCCGATATGGCACGGAGCACATGTCCCTCCAAGTCGCTGCGCCCCATCATGGCGTTGCACATCTTTACATAGTGCTCCCGCTCCGCCGGCGCCGCTTTGGGCATGCGCTCCACCACAGCCTTGACCATCTCCTGGCTGACGAACATCTGCTGCGCCTTCCAGTCAAAGCTGTCGAACCACTTCCAGGCCAAATCGCCCTCTCCCAGCATGGCCGCCGCCCGAATCCCATTCCCCAGCACATTGCTGCGGTTGTGTTCTTCAAAACATACGTTCGTGATGGTGGTGACGAATCCCATAAAGGACTCCTCATCCCTCAGATAATCCTGATAGCCCTCCCAATAATATTTCACATACTCCAGAACCTTCTCATAATTCCCCCGCTCCGTATAAGCTGTGGCCAGATATCCGGCAATGAGATCCTTCACCATCTTGTCAGGCCTGTCATGCTTCAGGTACAGCTCTCCCTTCTCTATCGCCTCGTCATACCAGCACAGATTCATATAGCAGCTGATTTCATTGCCGAAAAGAGAGGACAGGAAGTATTCATCGCTGATCTTTCCTTTCTCAAACAGCGCGATGGCCTCCAGGGACATATCCAGGGATTTATTGTACTCGTCCAGCACATTGTACTCCTGAGCCAGCTGCAGCGTATGCTTCATATTCCCCGGGTCTGCCGCGTGCTCCTCCAAAAGGAGGCTGATGTTCCGCATGGAATGGGCCCTGGACTCCTTCTCGGATGCGTATACATAGCCAAAATGGTGCACGAAAATATTGAACTTCTTCGTCCGGCCGCTGACCCTGTTGAAGCACTCATGGATACGATAGATGAACCTGGTGTCGGGATGCAGCTTCGTCATCCGGCCCACCAGCAAGTCCGTGTACACGCTGCCGTTCTTCTCCAGATAGTTCCTCTGGGTATACACGGCCATCCCGTACTCTTTATATTCACCGGAGCCAAAGAAGTCAATCATCTCCGTGACATCATTGAACCACTCGTCGTCGTCCAGAAAGAGGAACCATTCCCCCCTCGCCTTCTCCAGCCCCGCGTTGCGGGCCTTGGAGAAATCCTTGCACCACTCGAACTCTATAATCTGATCCGTATATTCCTCGATGATGCTCCGCACCTGCTCCCCGCATCCCGTGTCCACCAGGATAAGCTCCGATGGGACATTCTCCAGCAGAGGCTTCACGGAGTCCAGGCATTTCCTCACAGTGTCCGGACGGTTGGATATCAAGATTGATATGGTAAGTAGAATCTGCCTGCTCATGGGTATTTTGTCCTCCCTGGTTTCTTGCATTTATACTGCGCACCGATTAAACTTGCAGTGCGACCCGACTGCAGACCGCCAGCCAGGTACTTTCCCGGAGACACCACTGTAAATCCCGGCGGTCTGCAGTATAAAATTCGTATCAATCATATAGTAAGCAGAGGAACATTCATTATGGCAAAATATCTGGTAATCGTAGAGTCACCGGCGAAAGTGAAGACTATCAAGAAATTCTTAGGCTCCAACTATCAAGTGGCTGCCAGCAACGGACATGTCCGCGACCTCCCCAAGAGTTCCCTGGGGATAGACGTGGAGCATGACTATGAGCCTAAGTACATCACCATCCGCGGAAAGGGCGACATCCTGGCGAACCTGCGCAAGGAAGTCCGCAAAGCCGAGAAAATCTATCTTGCAACCGACCCTGACCGGGAGGGGGAGGCCATCTCCTGGCATCTGCTCTATGCCCTGAAGCTGGAGGAGAAGCTGAAGGAGAAGAAGGTCTACCGCATCACCTTCAATGAGATCACCAAGAACGCGGTGAAGGAATCCTTAAAGAACGCCAGGGAGATCAACATGAACCTGGTGGACGCCCAGCAGGCCCGCCGCATGCTGGACCGCATGGTGGGCTACCGCATTTCCCCTTTATTATGGAAGAAAGTCAAACGGGGCCTGAGCGCCGGGCGGGTGCAGTCCGTGGCCCTGCGCATCATCTGCGACAGGGAGGAGGAGATCGACGCCTTCATCCCGGAGGAATACTGGACCCTGGACGTGAACCTAGACGTGAAGGGGGAGAAGAAGCCCATCTGCGCGAAGTACTACGGAAGTGTAGGTGAAAAGAAAGGCATAGCCTGCAAGGAGGAGGCCGACAGGATCATGGCTTCCCTGAAAGGCGCGGAATACACCGTCAGGGAGGTGAAGAAGGGAGAGCGGCACAAGAAGCCGCCCCTGCCCTTTACCACATCCACCCTCCAGCAGGAGGCCAGCCGGGCCCTGAACTTCTCCACCCAGAAGACCATGCGCCTGGCCCAGCAGCTCTACGAGGGCGTGGACATAGAGGGGGAGGGCACCGTAGGCCTGATCACCTACCTGCGTACCGACTCCACACGTGTCTCCAGGGAGGCCGAGGACATGGCGGCAGAGTTCATCGCCGCCCAGTACGGCAAAAAGTACCTGGCGGAGGCCGCTGGGGAGAAGAAGAACAGCCAGAAGATACAGGACGCCCATGAGGCCATCCGCCCCACGGATCTGAACCGGATTCCCACTGCAATCAAGGAGCAGCTGCCCAGAGACCTGTTTAGGCTCTATCAGCTGGTCTGGAAGCGCTTCGTGGCCAGCCGCATGAGCCCGGCGGAATACGAGACCACATCCGTCCGGATTCAGGCGGCAGACCAGATTTTCGCGGTGTCCGCCTCGGCGCTGAAGTTCGAGGGCTTCTTGAGCGTATACAGCCCTGCCGACGAGGAGAAGGAGGAGAACGCCCTGACCGTGGGCCTTAGCAAGGACAGCGTCCTCACCTTCGCCTCCTTCGACCCGAAGCAGCACTTCACCCAGCCCCCGGCCCATTACACCGAGGCGTCTCTGGTGCGGGCCCTGGAGGAACTCGGCATCGGTCGCCCCAGCACCTACGCCCCGACTATCACTACCATCCTGGCCAGGCGCTATGTGGTGAAGGAGGAGAAGAACCTCTATGTCACGGAGCTGGGCGAGGTGGTGAACCACATGATGAAGGAGGCATTCCCCTCCATCGTGGACGTACACTTCACCGCCAGCATGGAGGCTTTGCTGGACGGCGTGGAAGAGGGGGGCGTGAAGTGGAAGACGGTGGTGTCGAACTTCTACCCCGACTTGGACCAGGCGGTACAGTCGGCGGAGAAGGAGCTGGCGGAGGTGTCCATCGCGGACGAGGTCAGCGATGAGGAATGCGACCTCTGCGGCCGGATGATGGTGATCAAGTACGGCCCCCACGGCAGGTTTCTGGCCTGCCCCGGCTTCCCGGAGTGCCGCAACACTAAGCCCTACTTCGAGAAGATCGGCGTGGCCTGTCCCAAGTGCGGCAAGGACGTGGTGCTGAAGAAGACCAAGAAGGGCAGGAAGTACTACGGCTGCATCGACAATCCGGAATGCGACTTCATGTCCTGGCAGAAGCCCTCCGGAGAGAACTGCCCCCGCTGCGGCGGGCCCCTTTTGATCAAGGGGAACAAGCTGGTGTGCAGCGATGCCCAGTGCGGCTACCATATTCTGTCTGAATTGTCAAACAAATCTGGCTAAATGCGAAAATTTTGACTGTTTGTGCATTGTAATCTGATTTTATTTGTGATATGATAGGATTGCATATGAACTGACGGTCAGGAATGGGGGAGTCTGCCATCCGCGGGCCGGTGTGGTGCATGGGACAAAAGCGGAGGAAGGCGAATGAGTAGCGTACAGCTTCTGGATAAGACCAGAAAAATCGGTAAACTGTTGCACAATAACAATTCCAGCAAGGTGGTGTTCAACGACATCTGCAAGGTGATGCGTGAAATCCTGGAGTCCAATGTGCTGGTCATCAGCCGCAAGGGCAAGGTGCTGGGGGTGGGCAAGTCAGAGGGGATCGATTCCATTACCGAGCTGATAGACGAGAATGTGGGCGGCTTCGTGGATGCCATGCTCAATGAAAGGCTCCTGGGCGTGCTTTCCACCAAGGAGAACGTGAACCTGGAGACATTGGGGTTCGAGAGCCCGGATATCCGCAGGTTCCAGGCAATCATCACGCCGATTGAGATCGCGGGCGAGAGGCTGGGGACGCTCTTCATCTACAAATGCGACAGGCAGTACGAGATAGACGATATCATCCTCTGCGAGTACGGCACTACGGTGGTGGGGCTGGAGATGCTCCGGGCCATCAACGAGGAGAGCGCGGAGGAGAGCCGCAAGGTGGCGGTGGTAAAATCCGCGATCAGCACCCTTTCCTTCTCCGAGATGGAGGCCGTCACCCATATCTTCGACGAGCTGAACGGCATGGAGGGGATTCTGGTGGCCAGCAAGATTGCGGACAGGGTGGGGATCACCCGCTCCGTCATCGTCAATGCCCTGCGCAAATTCGAGAGCGCGGGTGTGATAGAGTCCCGGTCCTCGGGCATGAAGGGGACATATATCAAGGTGCTCAACGATGTGCTGTTCGACGAGATAGAGGAGCTGAAGCGCCAGAGCCAGCGTGGGCAGTAGAGCATACACGACAAAAAGATAAAAGACTACAAGCCAAAAGGATTTGGGAGGCCCGGGCGGCCGAAATGTAGGGAGAGATAAAGGGATTTATTGAAAAGGGCAATAAGTCCCTTTTTATATGTTCCTGATGAGCCCGGAATCCTGCTATTCCGAAAAAATCTGTGGGAAATTCAGTAATTTCGTATTAGGGTATTGTTTTTTTCGCGGAAAGATATTACAATAGGTTAATGTGGAGAAAGCGTGCATTGATTCTTGCTTTGATTACATAGAGATAATCGGGAACAGAAAGGAGAATATCATGTTTCAATCAAAGGTATTCGATTATGTGAATGTACTGGACAGAGCGGCAGACGCCAGCTGGATGCGCAATGAAGCGATCGGGAATAATCTTTCCAATGTAGACACGCCGGGATATAAGAGACAGGATGTGGCATTTGAGGATGTGCTCAGGCAGGCTCTGGGCAAGAGCACTTACAGATCCATGGATGCCAAGGTGTCCGGCCTGGATTTGAGGAGGCTGACGGGCAAGGTCTATACGGATCACGCGGCCTTTTCCTACCGCCTGGACGGAAACAATGTGGATCCGGATACGGAGGGCGTCATGCTGGCGCAGAACCAGTTGAAGTATCAGGGCCTCATAACCAGCATCAACCAGGAATTCACCAATCTGCA
The DNA here is from genome assembly GCF_948601915.1 of uncultured Acetatifactor sp. Lineage (NCBI taxonomy): Bacteria > Bacillati > Bacillota > Clostridia > Lachnospirales > Lachnospiraceae > Acetatifactor > uncultured Acetatifactor sp. The sequence goes on from NZ_CAPDXS010000096.1 coordinate 5,533, forward strand.
GACGGTGATGAAGTAAGAGAAGAGGAGATAGGAAAATGGGTTTGTTTTCTGCTTTCAATATCAATGCCACCGGCATGACGGCGGAGAGATACCGCATGGACATCATTTCGGAGAACGTGGCCAATGCCAATACCACCCGCACGGCGGACGGAAGCCCTTACCGCCGCAAAGTGGTATCCTTTGAGGAGAAGACCGAGAGGCGGCCGTCCTCCTTCAGCCACATATTCAACAAGACGCTCCATGAGCACAATGGTTTCGTGCAGCAGACCGGCACGGGCGTACGGGTGTCCGGCGTGTACGAAGATCATGTCACGGAGATGAACATGGCCTACGACCCCTCCCATCCGGATGCGGACGAGAACGGCTATGTGACCTACCCCAATGTGAACATCATCACGGAGATGACCAATATGATAGATGCCAGCCGCGCCTATGAAGCGAACTCTACCGCATTCAACGCCACAAAGGCCATGGCACAGAAAGGGCTGGAGATAGGGTCTTAAGCCCCGGAAAGGCATAGGGAACCTGCGGGAGCGCGGAAATAGTGAGTGAAGGAGACATACATATTATGGATTTAGCGGCGATAACAGGCCTGGAGAGGGTTTCGGGCTTAAATGGCGTAACTTCATCAGGGGGCGTAGAGCGCACATCCCTGACCGGAACCCTGACGGATAAAGAGGAGAAGGTGGAGGGCAGTCTGTTCGATGCGTTCCTGAACAGTGCCATTGACAATATAAAGACGACTAACAGCTATCTCTCCAAGGCGGAGGATGAAAAAATCAGGTTTGCCATGGGCGAGACGGAGAATTTCCATGACCTGACCATAGCCCTGCAGAAAGCGTCCACAGCCCTGCAGTACACTGTGGCTGTCCGGGACAGACTGCTGGATGCCTACAAGGAACTGATGCAGATGCAGATCTGACGGATGGTTCCCGTGAGAAAGGTGCGGGGGCAGGCATGAAAGGCATGGAATTTAGAAATGACTAGGAGAGAAGCACCATGGCTGAGAAGCTAAAAGAATTACCGGGCAAAGCGCTGGAGTGGTGGAATAAATTTACGAGCAGGCAGAAGACGATTATCATAGCCATTGTCGCAATCGTAATATTTACTTTTGCCATCATCGTTTATACGTTTTCCAGGCCCCAGTACACAAGGCTCGGTACATATGAGAGCAGCAAGACCGCTGCGGAGATTGTAAAGATATTGGATGATGCCGGCATCACGCACAAAGAGAGCACGGACGCGATGACGATCGATGTGCTTACCAGCCAGCTGTCCCAGGCCAACCTGGCAATCGCCACGGAAGGATATGTGCCGGACAGCCTGAAATACACCGATGTCGTAGAGACGGGCATGTCCGTCACGTCATCGGATCGTGAGGCCATGCAGACGACTTTCTACGAGCACCAGCTGGAGAACATGTTCTCCAAGACCATGCCGGTAAAGGATGTCAGCATCAAAATAAACAGGGCATCCAATTCCGGGAGGCTGAGCGATTCCGATACAGATGCCTACGCCACCATCACGGTGACGGTGACGGATGACTTCAACGCGGCCAACGCCACGGCCATGGCCAAGGCAGCAGCCACCGCGCTGGGCAATGACAGCACGGCGAACATCACCATCATCGATCAGAACTTCAACCTGCTGTTCGCCGGAGGGGACGACTATTCCTCCATGGGGATTGCCAGCTCCATGCAGGAGCTGCAGACCCAGGCGGAGGCCATGGTGACCAATCAGGTGAAGAAGGTTCTGATTGGTACGAAGCAGTTCAATGAGGTGGAGGTAAGCAGCCATCTTTCTGTGGATTTTTCCGACTACAACAAGAAGGTGACCGAGTATTACGCCAATGAGGGCCGGGAGGTCGGCATGCCCAGCCATGAGGACACCTTTACCACCGAGAGCGACGGCAGCGTAGCCGGGATACCCGGCACGGATTCCAACACGGAGAACGACAACTACACCGGATACGATTATCTGGGCACAGGAGGCGGCAGCAGCTCATCAGAGGAGCGGTCTGTGGATTACCAGAACAATATGTCCGAGACCAATACCGTCACCCCGGCGGGGAGCATCGATTACGATAATTCTTCCATATCTGTAGCGCTGATCAAATATCGTGAATATTATGAAGAGAATGTGGAGAGGCAAGGGCTCCTGGAGGGAATCACCTGGGAAGAGTTCAAGGAAAACAACCGGGCGGATGTCAAGCAGGAAGTGGACGCAGATGTCGTCCAGATGGTAGCCTATGCCAGCGGAATCGATGCCAGCAGGGTCGTGGTGGTCTCCTATGAATCCCCCCTGTTCTATGACAAGGAGGGCTTTTTCGAGACTGTAGATACCACGGATATCCTGAGCATCGTGATGATCGTACTGATTCTGGGCCTGCTGGCCTTTGTGATCCTGCGCAGCATGGGCACGAAGAAGAAAGCGGCCGTGGAGGAGGAGCCGGAGCTGTCCGTGGAGGATATGCTGCAGTCCACGCCTCCGGAGCCTGAGGTGGAGAACATCGATGTGGAGACGAAATCCGACACCCGCAAGCTGGTGGAGAAGTTCGTGGACGAGAATCCCGAGGCGGCGGCGAACCTGCTGCGCAACTGGCTGAACGAGGACTGGAGCTGACAGGGAAGAAGAGCATTTCAATGGAAATGAGGTACATATATGCCAAATAGTGCGACAAGCGAAATGGGATTCAAGGGGGTCCAGAGAGCGGCCATCCTGCTGATTTCCCTGGGGCCGGAGCGCTCTGCCGGAATTTTCAAACATTTAAAAGAAGAAGAGATTGAGGAGATGACGCTGGAGATCGCCAATATCAGAAGCGTGACGCCTCAGGTGAAGGAAGCGGTCATCACCGAGTTCTACGAGCTGTGCCTGGCCCAGCAGTACATCGCGGAGGGCGGCATCGGCTATGCAAAGGATCTGCTGGAGAAGGCGCTGGGCTCCGAGAAGGCCATGGACGTCATCGGCAAGCTGACGGCGTCCCTGCAGGTGAAGCCTTTCGAATTCGTGCGCAAGACGGATGCCACCCAGCTGATCAACTTCATCCAGGACGAACATCCCCAGACCATCGCCCTGATACTGTCCTATCTGGCTCCCAGCCAGTCGGCGCTGGTGATGTCTGCCCTGCCGCCGGAGAGACAGGCCGATGTGGCCAGGCGTATCGCCGTCATGGACCGCACCAGCCCGGACATCATCAAGGAGGTGGAGAAGGTGCTGGAGTCCAAGCTGGCAAGCCTTGTGAACCAGGACTACACCATCATCGGCGGCGTGGACGCTGTGGTGGAGATTCTGAATACGGTAGACCGCGGCACGGAGCGCCATATCATGGAGACTCTGGAAGTGGAAGCGCCGGAGCTGGCGGAGGAGATCAGGAAGAAGATGTTCGTGTTCGAGGATATCCTGCTCCTGGACGACAGGGCCATCCAGCGCGTGCTGCGTGACGTGGAGAACAACGACCTTACCATGGCCATGAAGAGCACCAAGGACGAGGTGAAGGAGGCAATCTTCAACAACATGTCCAAGCGTCTGGCCGTCATGATCAAGGAAGACATGGACTTCATGGGCCCTGTGCGCATGAAGGATGTAGAGGAAGCCCAGCAGAAGATCGTCAATGTCATCAGGAAGCTGGAGGATTCCGGCGAAATCGTGATTTCCAGAGGCGGAGGTGACGAAATCGTTGTCTAGTAATCTGGTAAAACAATTCTTCATGACATTGCCAGAGGATAAAGAGAAGCTGGTAATCGACAATAACGACCGGATCCGCAGACGGCTGGAGGAACTCTCCAGAGGCGAGGGGAATCCGGAGGGCGGGTTCGTGTCCGGACTCGCCATAGCGGATGTGATAGAGGCGCCGGAGGATGCCACCGGAAATGTCATCAAGGCCCAGGACGAGGCAAAGGAGCTGCTGGAGCAGTCCAGGGCGGAGGCGGAAGAGCTGCGCGCCCAGGCTCAGGCGGAGGCGGAGCGCATCCTGGAGGAGGCAAGGGCCCAGGCCCAGGCGGAGAAGCAGCAGGTATTGGAGCAGGCGAAGCAGCAGGGATACATGGAGGGCATGAGTAGGGCCCAGGCCCATGAGGGCGCCATGGAGCAGGAGTACCAGGAGAAGGCCAGGCTGCTGGAGGAGGAATATGAGCAGCAGATAGAGATGCTGGAGCCCAATCTGGTAGAAGCCATTACGGGAATCTATGAGCATATCTTCCATGTGGAGCTGTCCTCCTACCGGGAGATACTGATGGGCCTGATTTCCGATGTGCTGCACAAGCTGGACGGGAGCAGGAGCTTCATCATCCATGTGTCAAAGGATGATTACGCCTATGTGAACATGCAGAAGAAGCAGATGCTGACAGGCGCTGTCTCCGAGAGCGTCAGCGTGGACGTGGTGGAGGATGCCACCGTCGGCCGGAACGAGTGCATGATCGAGACGGAGAACGGCATCTTTGACTGCGGGCTGGGCACACAGCTGTCGGAGCTGAAAAAGAGGCTCAGGCTGCTCGCCTGGTCAAGGGAGGAATGATTCTTTGCGGCAGGTTACTGTGGACTTCGCAAAATATGATAGATTGAATGAGGAAACCTTCTATAAGAAGAAGGGCAAGGTCGTCAATGTGGTGGGGCTGACCATCGAGTCCGCCGGGCCTGATGCCAGGCTTGGGGATATCTGCGAAATCGTGCCGGAGGGCGGCGAGAAGCCCATTCTGGCGGAGGTGGTAGGCTTCAAGGACAGGAAGACCCTGCTGATGCCTTACGACAATGTGGACGGCATCGGCCTGGGCTGTATCGTGGAGAACACGGGCAATCCCCTGCGGGTGCCGGTCAGCGAGGCCTTGCTTGGCAAAGCGCTGAACGGGCTGGGAGTTCCGGTGGACGGGACACAGTTCGATGGCGTGCCGTATTTGGTGGAGGCTGCGCCCCCCGACCCCATGAGCAGGAAGATCATCGATTCCGTGCTTCCCCTGGGCGTGAAGGCCGTGGACGGCCTGATTACCGTGGGCAAGGGCCAGCGTATCGGCATATTCGCCGGCTCCGGCGTGGGAAAGTCCACCTTGATGGGAATGTTCGCCCGCAATACCAAGGCGGATATCAATGTCATCGCCCTTATCGGGGAGCGGGGCAGAGAGGTGCGCGAATTCATAGAGAGGGATCTGGGCGAGGAGGGCATGCGCCGCTCGGTGGTGGTGGTGGCCACCTCCGACAGGCCGGCCCTGGAGAGGAACAAGGCGGCGAAGACCGCCACGGCCATCGCGGAGTATTTCCGGGACAGGGGCAAGGATGTGCTGCTTATGATGGATTCACTGACCCGTTTCTCCATGGCCCAGAGGGAGATTGGTCTGGCCAGCGGCGAGCCGCCGGTGACGAGAGGATATCCCCCCAGCGTATATTCGGAGATGCCCAAGCTCCTGGAGCGGGCCGGATGCGCGGCAAGGGGTTCCATCACAGGCCTGTATACGGTGCTGGTGGACGGGGACGACTTCAACGAGCCCATCACCGACACGGCCCGGAGCATCCTGGACGGCCACATCATGCTGGACAGGAAATTAGGGCATAAGAACCACTATCCCGCCATAGATATCCTACAGAGCATTTCCAGGTGCATGTCCCAGATTGCGTCCAAGGAGCACAAGCAGGCCGCAGGGAAGCTGAAAAACGTCCTTGCCACCTACAATGAGGCGGAAGACCTGATCAATATCGGCGCGTACAAGAGCGGCAGCAACCAGTCCATCGACTACGCCATCTCCAAGATCGAGGCGGTGAATCAGTTCCTCTGCCAGGACGTGGACGAGAAATTCAGTTTTGAGGACAGTGTGGCAATGCTCCGGAGGCTGTTCTGAATCGGACAGAAGACGGCATAGTACGGTATGTGCGGTAAAGAGGGAATGAAATGGCGAGATTTCGATATTCCATGCAGAGCATTCTGAACATAAAGATGAAGATGGAGACCCAGGCGAAGCAGGAATTCTCCACGGCCCGGGCGGCCCTGGACGAGGAGGAGGAGCGCCTGCAGGCCCTGTACGACAGGAAGAGCGGCTATGAGGAGGCCGGGACGAAGCTGTTGTGCGGCACGCTGAAGCTGCGGGAGATCAATGAGAACAAGATGGCAATCCGATGCATGGAGGATTACATAGATAAGCAGCGTATCAGCGTGAACATGGCGGAAGAGAAGCTGGAGAGGGCCAGGGAGCGTCTTGCGGAAGTCAGGATGGAGCGCAAGACCCATGAGAAATTGAAAGAAAAGGCTTTCGATGCCTTCCTCATGGAGGAGAAGAGGCAGGAGAGCAAGGAGATAGATCAGCTGACCAGCTATACCTATGGGCAGCGCAGAAGTGAGGAGAGCGCAAGGAGCGTATCCGTTTAGGAGATTATCATATGGCAACAAAGGAATTGAACCCTGTGGCCGCGGCGGCAGAGGAGGAAAAGGCAAAGCTTAAGGAAGAGAAGAAGAAATTCCGGCAGGAGCAGAAGGCCCAGAAGAAGGAGGCCAAAAAGCGGGCGGCGGAGATTGCGAAGCAGGAGGAGGCATTGGGAGAGGACGGCGGCAACGGCCTTGTCACCTTTTTCGCGACCCTGCTGATTGTGATTCTGTGGCTGGCGATCGTCTGCGTGGTGATTAAGATGGACGTGGGCGGCTTCGGAAGCAGCGTCCTGACGCCCATCCTGAAGGATGTGCCTGTCATTAACAAGATACTGCCCTCCAAATCCCTTCCCGTCTCGGAGGAGAATACGGATTCCGAGAGCTACGGGGGATATGACAGCATGGAGGAGGCCGTGGCCTACATCAGGCAGCTGGAGCTGGAGCTGGAGAGGGAGCAGACATCCTCCAAGGATAAGGACACGCAGATTGACGGGCTGAAGGCGGAGGTGCTGCGCCTTCAGGAATTTGAGCAGAAACAGGCGGAATTCCAGCGCATCCAGACGGAATTCCTGGAGGAAGTGGTGTACTCGGAGAAGGGCCCCGGCCCGGAGGAGTACAAGAAGTTCTATGAGGCGGCGAACCCTGCCTCATGGGAATATGTCTACAGACAGGTAGTCACACAGCTGGAGGCGGATCAGGAAGTCCAGGATTACGCCAAGACCTATGCCGAGCTGAAGCCGAAACAGGCGGCTGGAGTCTTCGAGGAGATGACGGACAATTTGGATCTGGTGGCGAAGATACTGAATGCCATGTCCGTGGAGGACAGGGCGAAGATACTGGGGGCCATGGATGCCAGCGTGGCCGCGAAGCTCACGAAGATGATGGATCCGGACTCTTAAGGAACATATTTTCGGGGCCGACATATTATACTGCAGACCGCCGGGATTTACAGTGGTGGCTCCGGGAAAGTACTTGGCTGCGGTCTGCAGTCGGATTGCACTGCAAATTTAACCAGTGCGCAGTATAAATTGCGGGAGATATTCTGGCGGGAAAGCCACCGCCAGGGTATTCACATATATCCCAAATAAAAAGAGAAAGGAGGGTGAGGATGACGAGTACAGCAGTAAAGGAAGTCAGTTCGTTCTTCGCGAATATGACGGCTGCGCAGCCGGGCAGGAATGCCGCGGGAGCCGCAAGCTTCCAGAATATCTGGAACGATCAGATGAGCAGGAATGCCGATGCTTCCCCGGACAGCAGCAGAACGGGTGCTACAAAGAAGCAGGATGCCTCCACTGATCGGCTGCAGAGGGGGTCTTCCCTGAAGGCCAAGGAGAGCCAGACTGTGCAGGAGGAGACGCAGGTCTCCCAGGAATCTCAGGAAATCCAGGAACTGTCCCCTGAGGAGCAGCAACAGGCCATGGAAGTGCTGGGCAGTGCCGCGCTTCAGTTGATGCAGGAGATTGCGGACGCTTTCGGCATCACCATGGAGGAGCTTCAGGCCGCTATGGCCGATTTGGACATGGGCCAGCTGGATGTGCTGGATGCCTCTAAGCTCAGCGGGCTTCTGCTGAACCTGGGCGGTGCGGAGGATTTATCCGCGCTGGTCACGGACGGGGAGCTGTATGACACCTACCGCATGCTGATGAACCAGCTTGAGGGTGTGCTGCAGGAGAGCGCCGAGGCGCTGGAGACAGAGCCGGAGCAATTGCTCACGCTGCTCCAGGACGGATTCCAGGAGGAAGCGCCCGTGGAGGAAGGAACTGTCATTCAGCCACAGCAGCCTGAGGAAAAAGCGCAGCTTTTCAGAGAGGACCATAGGCCCGAGGAGGCACAGCAGGGCGTGGACACCGGCGATGGGCAGCAGGCGGTGCAGAGAGGGCAGGAGACCCGGGACGCACAGAACCAGGGTCAGGAGGGAGAGAAGCAGGAGAGGCATTCCGAGGGAAAATCCCAGAAGGAGCCGCAGATGAACCTGTTCCTGCAGAATCTCAGGGCAGAGCAGTTCCAGCCGGGAGTGGCCCAGGCGCAGAGCGTGGCCACAAGCAGTCCCTGGAGCGAGACGACACAGGACATCATGAACCAGATTCTGGATTACATGAAGCTCCAGCTGAACGCGGACAGCACGAACCTGGAGATGCAACTCCATCCCGCAAGCCTGGGGACGTTGCAGATACAGCTTGCTTCCAAGGCAGGAGTGGTCACGGCCAACTTCATCGCCCAGAACGAGACGGTGAAAGCGGCGTTGGAGACCCAGATGATACAGCTCAAGGAGCAGTTCGAGGAGCAGGGAATCCGGGTGGAATCTATCGAAGTCACAGTCCAGACCCATGAGTTCGAGCGGAACCTGGACGAACAGGGCCGGGGCAGGAACAACCAGCCGGAAAAGAAAGGCCGGGGCAGAAGGATCAATCTCGGCGGGGCAGTGTCCATGGAGGACGCGGAGGCGGAAGAGCCTGTGGCGGACAGGATGACTGCGGTGGGCAGTACGGTGGAGTACACCGCGTGAATGCTCTATTTCATTAATGAAGGAGTGCACGGAAACGTGTTTCCGGAGACGAAAAAAGATAAGAAAGGAGAAAGCAGATGAGCATATTGATGGCGCCCGTGAAAGACGGCAAGTTCGTGGAGACGGATACCCAGAACTCTTTGAAGAAGGCTACGTCCTCTGACAACAACGGCATGGACAAGGACGCGTTCCTGCAGCTCCTGGTAGCGCAGATGCAGTATCAGGATCCCCTGGAGCCTACCTCCAATACGGAGTACATTTCCCAGTATGCGCAGTTCTCGCAGGTAGAGCAGATGCAGAACATGGCAGCCACTTCAGAGCTGGCCAGGGCCACTTCTCTGGTGGGTCAGGAGGTCTATATCAAGACCACCAACTCAAAGGGAGAGCCCCAGTTGAAATACGGCAAGGTGGACTATGTGGTATTCGAGAACAACAAGGCATATCTTGCCATCGATGAGTCCCTCTATTCGCTGGAAGATTTGGATACCGTTGTGGATCTGGATTACAAGAACGCATTCGACAAGGCATACGACTTCACGGTAGAGCTGAATAAGCTTCCTGTGATAAGCAGCATCGACCTGTCCTATGCAGAGAAAATCGACAAGCTGGAGAAGATTTATAACGAGATGACCGATTACGAGAAGAGCTTCCTGACAGACGAGAACGTGGAGAAGCTGAAGAAGTACATCGAGAAGCTGAAGGAAGTGCGCGAGGCCGCAGGCGAGGGCAACGATGAAGGCGAGGACAAGGACGAGCCTGATACCGAAGGGACAGAGGGCACCGAAGGAACCGACGGAAGCGGCGGAGCGTAAACGGCATCACTGGCAGCGGAATTTCCTGTCAGGACAAAAAGGAGCATACAGGGATGGATATTCAGAACAATGGCTATATGTCCATTGCGCAGCTGACGGATCAGTATCTGGGCAAAGCTCAGAAGATGCCGGTCCGGGAGACCAAGGATGGTCTGACCTTTCAGGATGTCCTGCAGCGTAAGGCACAGCCCGGAGACTGCAGCCTTAAGTTTTCCAAGCATGCCATGGGCAGGCTGTCTGACCGCAATATCGAGCTGAGCGACAATCAGCTGGAGCGGCTGGCATCGGGTACAAGGAAGGCGGAGCAGAAGGGCATCAGGGATTCGCTGGTGATTGTAGATTCGCTGGCATTCATTGTGAACGTGCCGAACCAGACAGTGGTCACAGCAATGGACAGTACGCAGACAGATGAGAACATATTTACGAACATCAACGGGGCAGTTATCATGTGACCGGACCTCAAGGGGGTCATGAGCCCCTCGAATGACAGAGAGGGGCATGCTTCGTTGAAAGACATTTACCAATCAACATGTATAGCGAGTGGGCGCTTCCGGAATGCCGCACCAGAAAGGGCAGACGGATGCACTCACGAGTATAGGAGGAAGCAAGCACTATGATGAGATCGCTTTTCTCTGGCGTGTCGGGACTGAAGACACACCAGACCAGAATGGACGTTATCGGTAACAATATCGCCAACGTGAACACGGTAGCCTACAAATACAGCACCATGACGTTCGCGTCATTGATGAGCCAGACCACCCAGAGGGCCAGCGGCGCCAATGCCACTACTGGTACGGGCGGCGTCAACGCAAGGCAGATCGGCCTGGGCGTGAAGACCAGCGCCATCAATATCAATATCACGGCCCAGGGCGCAAGCCAGTCCACGGGTAATCCCTTTGACATCATGATCACGGGGGAGAACTTCTTCGTAGTCAGCGACGGCAAGCAGAATTACTTTACCAGGGACGGTTCCTTCTATGTGGACGGAGCGGGAAACCTGGCCATGACCAGCATCGGTTACAATGTCATGGGATGGCAGCCGGATATCGACCCGGAGACCGGGGAGGTGAGGGGCATCAAGAAGGATACGGTGTCCGCCCTGCGCATCATGAGCTCCGCCAATATGACTTATCCGCCTGAGGCTACCAGTGAGGCTTATATGTCCGGTATCATTGATTTGAACGATACGGATGTGACTTCTGACGGCGGTAAGGTGGTGAACCTGAATTTCTATGATTCATTGGGGTATACGTATACGGCTAAGTTTTCGTTTAAGCAGGATGAGGGAGTAAAAGATGCGAATGGCAATGTTACGACGGCGGCGGATCAATATAAGTATACGATGAAGCTTGTCGAACTTCAGGATTCCACAGGGGCGAAGGTGCCGGCAGGGAAATTGGCTGGGGCAAATGCGACTGACGAGCAGGAAGCTGCAGCTTACGCTGAATTAATGAATAAGCTGATGGGGACCAAACAGGTCATATTTGACAAGAAGACTGGTAAGATTTCGACATTTACGGAAGCGACAATTAATCCTGACGGCACTGTTACTGCTGGTACTCCTGTCGATCCGAAGAAGTTTGATTTGAATTTTCATGTATTAAATGATACTACTGCTAATCCACCTAGTGATGCAGGCAATTTCCAAAAGATTAACCTGGACATCTCCCAACTGACGACCTTCGACAACAAGGGAACCTCCACCGCGGGAGCCACCAACGGCAAAGACGACAAGTACAACACCGGCTCCGGCCGCCGCGTAGGCGCCCTGATCGGTGTGGCTATCCAGCAGAACGGTGAGATATACGCAAGCTACGACAACGGCATGACCAAGCTCTTGGGCCAGATTGCCACGGCCAGGTTCGCCAACGCGTCCGGTCTGGAGAAGCAGGCGGATAACCTGTACTCCGCCACACTGAACTCCGGCACCTTCGATGGCATCGGCGTGGACATCACCGCGGACGGTGGCTACATGTCCACTGGCCAGCTGGAGATGAGCAACGTGGATCTGTCCTCGGAGTTCACGGAGATGATCACCACACAGCGTGGCTTCCAGGCCAACAGCCGTATCATAACCGTGTCGGATACGCTCCTGGAAGAATTAACTAATCTGAAGCGATAAAATAGTTCTCGCAATATTAGTTAGAATATGCTATAATGTCCTTTGGCGGGGGGCAGCGGTCTGCCCCCCACATTCTTGTAAGAAGAGGCATCGAAGTGAAGAGGGGCATTCGGTATGATAGAAGTGACGAAGCTGAACGGCGTGAAGGTCCTCCTGAACCCACATCTGTTCGAAATCGTGGAGGAGACACCGGATACGGTGATTACCCTCACCACAGGAAAAAAAATAATTGTAAAAGAAAGTAGACAAGAGATCAAAAATCTTGTAATATTATATAGAAAGGGTATTTTTGCGGAATAATCAAAAGAAGCAAAAGGGTTAGGTGATTCTCGTGGATATTGCGTCTTTAATTGGTATTGTATTATGTTTTGCGATGATGCTGTACGGTATCATAGACGGGGCCGGCATCAACAACCTGGTGAAGGAGTACTGGAACTTCCCGTCAGCCATCATTACCTTTGGTGGCGCCTTTGCTGCCACGCTGACATCCTACAGCCTGGCGGATTACATAAGCGGCCTGAAGAGCTTCGCGCTGGTCTTCAAGGCACCGGCCATAAATACTGCCGAGATGATCCGCAAGATTATCGATCTGTCCAATGTGGCGCGTAAGGAAGGTCTGCTGTCCCTGGAGGAAGCCGCGGCGGATATGGACGATGCTTTCCTGAAGAAGGGCATCCTGCTCATGGTGGACGGCACGGATCCCGAGCTGGTCCGGGCCATCATGGAGACGGAGCTGGTCAGCATCGAGGGAAGACATAAGAACTGCATCAGCTTCTGGGATACATTGGGTGCTATGGGTCCTGCCTGGGGTATGATCGGTACGCTGATCGGTCTGGTAGATATGTTGTACCATATGGACAATGTAGCTACGCTGGGTCCTGCAATGGCTGTGGCCTTGATTACCACGTTCTACGGCTCGGTGCTTGCCAACGCCATCTGTACCCCGGTATCCAACAAGCTGAAGGCTGACAATGCGGTAGAGATGATGCTGAAAGAGGTCATGATTGAGGGGCTGCTGTCCATCCAGGCCGGCGAGAACCCGAGAGTCATCGAAGAGAAGCTGAAGTCCTTCCTGGCTCCTCAGGAGAGGGAGGCTGTATCCGGCTCAGACGCAGGGGGTGAGGAGTAATGGCAAAACGCAAAGAGGATACGCCCCCCGCCGGATCCCCGGCGTGGATGGCGACATTCAGTGACCTGATGAACCTCCTTCTCTGCTTTTTTGTCATGCTTTTCGCCATGTCCAGTATCGAGGAGGCCAAGCTGCAGGAATTCGTGGCTGCCATGAACAATACCTTCAGCGTGTTCGATGGCGGCGCCAGCGCCATCGGTGACGGCTTCCTTATCAGCAACGGCGTCAGCCAGCTCAATGAGCTTGACCAGTATATCAACAGCACCGGCAAGACGGCCGACAGCGAGACTGACGGAGAGGATTTCCAGGACTACGAGATGTCTCCGGAGGCCATGGAGGAGATTCTCCAGGACAAGATGCTGGAGGAGAACGAGGAGCGGGTGGAGGAAATCGAGGAGGTTCTGACCGAGAGCGACATCGCCGATGAGGTGGAGGTGAGCTTTACCGCCCAGTATGTGAAGCTGACCATGAACGGCGGTCTGCTGTTCGACTCGGGAAGTGCCCAGCTCAAGGATGACGCGAAGCTTATCATAGATAAGGTAGGGCTGATACTGGAGCGGTACGGGAATGCGGGCACCATAGAGATTGAGGGGCATACGGACAATGTGCCCATGAAGAGCGCCCAGTACCCCAGCAATGAGGAGCTGAGCAGCGCAAGGGCCCTGTCGGTGTTCTATTATCTGATGGACTCCACGACCTTGAATCCGCTGAACCTGAAGCATGCCGGGATGGGAGAGAGGGTGCCCATCGCCGACAACTCCACGCCGGAGGGCAGGAGCAGGAACAGAAGAGTCGAGATATTGATCTACAATCCGTCCCAGGGTTGATTCATAGCCAAAAAATGAGGGCAGAAGGAAGGGTTTTCGCGATATGAAAAAGAATTTGCTTAGTGTGCTGATACTGGTGCTGATGATTGTGAACATTGCGATGTCAGCGGTCATGATGATAAGCGTCACCGGCACGAACCAAAAGACGGCGGCTCTGATGGACAGCATCGGGACGGCGATGAATCTGGAATGGAACGGCCCGGGCAGTCCGGATGATGTGCCTCTGTCGGATTCCGAGACCTATAATGTAGGGACGATGACAGTCCACCTGGCCAATTCCCAGGTAGTGGGGGAGGACGGCACGGTCAGCACCAGCGACAAGCAGATGTACATCGTGTTCGATATCGCCCTTCTGCTGAACAAGACCCATGAGGATTACGAGTCCTACGGCGGAGAAGTCATGAGCCAGTATGACAGCATGATTAAGGATACCATCGAGGGCGTAGTCACCAATTATACGGAGGAAGAATGCCGCGCGGACTTCAGCGGCGCCATCAGGGACGAAATCCTTGCCGCCATCCAGGAAGATTTGTTCCACTCCAAAATCGTGTACGGCATCACGCTGAGCAATGTGAAATACGGCGGGGGCTGACGGAGAGGACGATATGTTCGGTATGACA
>NZ_CAPDXS010000096.1:19904-21152 GCF_948601915.1 uncultured Acetatifactor sp.
TATGACAGATAAAAAGTTACGACAGGAGGTGAACCTGTGTGGCCGATATTCTTTCCCAGGCGGAGATAGATGCCCTGCTTTCAGCCATGTCTTCCGGCGAGCTCGACACGGAACAGATACAGCAGAAGGATGAAAAAAAGGTCAAGAACTACGATTTCAGCAGTCCTACGAAGTTCTCCAAGGAACATCTGAGGACACTGGAAATCATATATGAGCATTACGCAAGGCTGCTCTCGACGAACTTGCCGGTGTACCTGCGCAAGAACGTGCAGGTGTCGGTGGTGGGATCCGAAGCCATCAAGTTCAATGAATTTACCAATTCCCTATCCAGCCCGATTATCATGGGGGTAGTCAATTTCGCTCCCCTGAACGGGTCGATAATCATGGAGTTGGGCACGAATCTCGGCTATGCCATGTTGGATCGTATGCTGGGAGGAAACGGACAGCCCCTGGAGAAGAGCAGGGACTTTTCCGAGATAGAACAGATTATCATAGAGAGGATATTGGTGATGTTCGTCCAGCTCTTAAGGGAGCCCTGGAAGAACGTGATTGATATATCCCCTGTGCTGAGCCGGCTGGAGACCAATCCCCAGTTCGCGCAGGTGATTGCCCCCAGCGAGATGGTCGCCATCGTGACATTGAGCATCAAGATTGGGGACGTGGAGGGCATGATGACCATCTGTCTTCCTTTCCTTACCCTTGAAGATGTCATGGATAAGCTGAATACCAAGTACTGGTACTCCACCATGCAGGAGATGCATGACGAGAATTATGAGATGTATATCGAATCCATGATTCGGAAGGTGGATGTGCCTGTAAAGGCCGTGCTCGGTACGAGCACCATCACCGTAAGCGATTTCATGAATCTGCAGGTGGGAGATTGCATCAAGCTGAATTCCCTGATGGATCAGGACATGGATGTCTATGTAGGCAATATCAAGAAATTTACCGCATTGCCCGGCACGGAGAGGGACTCTTATGCTGTCAGGATTACATCGGTTATTAGAGAGGAGGAATAAACAATGGATGGTGCATTGTCTCAGGACGAGATAAACGCATTACTTTCCGGCATGGATTCAAGCGATGACGATGGAGCCGAGGCTGTTGGAGAAGGTAGCAATGGGGGTGCGGGAGGAGCAGTCCAGAGCATGGAGGAAGCCATGGAGCTGCTTTCGGATGTAGAGAAGGACGCTGTGGGCGAGGTCGCCAATATCAGCATGGGCTCCTCGGCGACTACATTGTATTCTC
>NZ_CAPDXS010000097.1:0-20847 GCF_948601915.1 uncultured Acetatifactor sp.
CTTTTTTATGTTATGATGTTCACAGAGGGCCAGCCCGGCGCCCCTGCCCTGCCCGGAACCTGCAGCGCCATGAAAATCCGGGCTCCACAGAAAGGAGACCTTCCCCATGAACCCCAACCGTCTGAACCTGAACCTCTCGTTTTCCCTGGAGGGCATCCCTGTCCAGGCCGTCAATATGACCTGCGAGCGCTTCCTGCGCACCATCCCCTCCCACAGCCACGGAAGCGGCAGCTATGAGATCCATTACATCCCCACGGGATACGGAAAGCTGACGGCTGACGGCCACATTTTTGACATCGGGCCGAACACCCTCTTCGTCACCGGCCCCCATGTGGAGCATGCGCAGGCCCCCAGGCCCCAGGAGCCCATGCTGGAGTACTGCGTCTATCTGAAGATAAAGGAAAACGCCAGGCGCAAGGAAGACGCTCCCGTGATGGACAGCTTCACCGCCACCCCCTTCTGGTTCGGAGCGGACACACAGGGCGTCCACGGCCTCATGCACCAGCTTGCCGCCGAACTGGAGCGCCGCCCCATCGGTTACCTGGACCAGGCCAGGCTCCTCCTGTCCCAGCTGCTGATCTACATCGTCCGCAATTATCAGAGCGCCCGCCCGGGCCAGACTGTCCCGGCCCAGAGCAGCCTCACCGACCTGACCTCCGTCATCATAGAAGAATATTTCCTCTATGAGTACCGCAACCTGTCCCTGGAGGAGCTGGCAAAAAGGCTTGGGCGCAGTCCAAGACAGACCCAGCGGCTCCTGCTGGAATACTACGGCAAATCCTACCAGCAGAAAAAGGCGGAGGCCAAAATGTCAGCCGCCGCCCTTCTGCTCGCCGATAAGTCCAAAAACATGGCGTCCATCTCGGAAGAGCTGGGCTACTCCTCCCCGGAGCATTTCTCCGCCGCCTTCCGGGGCTATTACGGCACCACGCCCCGGGAATACCGCAAGGGGCTGTAGGAATCTATGAAAGAACGTTGACAAAATACCCCCGGAACCGTACAATGAAAACATAAAAAAGAAAGAAACGAATTTTCAAAGAGCCATGAAAAGGAGCACAGGGATGGAGACGGAAAAGAAAGTCGGCGCGGACGCCCAAAAAGGATATCTTATCGTAGAATCAGGCCCGGACAGGCCCTTCCGGATTCTGTATGCGGACCAGGCCGCCTGCGACCTGATCGGCATATCCGCGGAGGAGCTGTTAGGCACCGCCGCCCCGAAGCCGTCCCCCTCCTATCTGGACAGCGCTCCGGTAGCGCTGGACGCGGAACATACGCTGTGGATCCTCAACAGCAGGGACAGCCGCCTCCAAAGCGAGGCCGAGCTGCTGCGGATGAACCAGCAGCTGGAGGAGGCCCTGAGCGCCGCGGAGGCGGCGAACCAGGCCAAGAGCGTGTTCCTCTCCAACATGTCCCACGACATCCGCACCCCCATGAACGCCATCGCGGGCATGACCTCCATCGCCCTGTCCCACATCGACGAAAAGGCCAGGGTGCAGGACTGCCTGCGCAAGATACAGACCGCCTCCTCCCACCTCATGAGCCTGGTGAACGATGTGCTGGACATCTCCCGGATCGACAGCGGACGGATGAGCCTGAACGACGAGCTGTTCTCCCTGGCGGATCTGATCCATGACGTGGCTGTCATCGTGCGCCCCCAGGCGGCCCAGAAGGGCCATGTGCTGAAGCTGGATATCGGCCTGATCCGGGAAGAGAATCTCTGCGGCGATTCCCTGCGGCTGCGCCAGATCCTGGTCAACATCATCGGAAACGCCATCAAATACACCCCGGACCGGGGCGAAATCCTGGTCTCCATCTCCCAGTACGCTGCCCCCGACCCTGCCGGGGAGAAGGGGGAGGGGCTGTGGCTGGATTTCGTCTGCCAGGACAATGGGCTGGGCATGAGCCAGGAATTCCTCAGCCGCATCTTCCTGCCCTTTGAGCGGGCCAACAATTCCACCATGAGCAAAATCGAGGGCACAGGCCTTGGCATGTCCATCGTGAAGAGCCTGATAGACCGCATGGGCGGCCGGATAGAGGTGGAGAGCCAGGAAGGCGTGGGCAGCCGCTTCCGGGTGCAGCTCCCCCTGACTCCCATGCCCCAGTCCCGCAGCTCCTATGAAAGGCTTGCGGGAAAGACCGTGCTCATAGCCGAAGGCATGGACGGCAGGGCGGAAAAGCTGGCGGCATGCCTGGAGGGCGAGGGCATCCTTTTCACCCGGGTGAAGAGCGCCCTGGACGCCGTGGCCTGCCTGACCCAGGCCCAGAGCGAGGGCCGCATGCCCTGCGCCCTGTTCCTGGGCCAGGAGCTGGAGGATATGCCCGTGCTGAACCTGGCGTCCCATGTACGGCAGTCCGCAGGCCCGGACTTCCCCATCCTGCTCATATCCGAAGCCGACTGGGCGCAGCTGGAATACCGCGCCACCCGGGCAGGCGTCAACGCTTTCGTGCCCTGCCCCCTGTTCAAAAGCAGGCTGCTGGACACCCTGGCAAAGCTGACGGAGAGCGGCAGGGAGCACGAAGACGACTCTGTCGCCAACATTGCGGACTACAGCCGCCGTCATGTGCTGCTGGTGGAGGACAATGAGCTGAACCAGGAGATTGCCCTGGAGATGCTCTCCTGCAACGGGGTGCACGCGGAGGTGGCGGACAACGGGGCCATGGCCCTGGAAAAGTTCCAGGCCTCCCCGGAGGGCTATTATGACCTGATCTTCATGGATGTCCAGATGCCTGTCATGAACGGATACGAGGCCACCATGCATATCCGCACCCTGCCCAGGGCGGACGCGGAGAAGGTCTGGATCGTGGCGATGACCGCCAACGCTTTCGTGGAGGACATCCGCACCGCCAGGGAAGCCGGCATGAACGAGCATCTGGCCAAGCCCGTGAGCATGGAGCGGCTGCAGGAGATCCTGCACCGGCAGCTAAAGGAAACGGATGAAAATCATTCCATGGAAGAAAAGGGTTAAGCCATGCAGCCATATCAGGAAGAATATATCGCAAACTTAAAAGAGATTTCCCTGCTGTCCGTGCATAGGGGCCAGGACGCGCCGTGCTTCGAGGCTTATCTGGAGGGACAGCGCCAGCGCCGGGCCAGGATGGAGCAGGTTGTGGCGCGGAACATGAGCCTCCTGCGGGAGAATCTGTTCCCTCTGCTGGACCGCCTGTTCGAGGCGGGGGACGCGCAGCTCGTTGAGCTGGAGGAATTCGCCGCAGCCCTGTTCGACGGCCGCAGCGAGCTGGACGTGGGGCTGTTCCGCCAGATCTACCGGGCGCTGCTGAGCAGGTCCAGGCTCAGGAAGAGCCGGAATGACATGATACGCCAGCTATACTGGCTGGGAATGGGCTACAACTGCCTCTGCACCAAGCTCATGGGGCTGGAGAGCGCCGCGGACGGCTACACCTCCCGGATGCGCCTGTGCTTCATGGAGGCCGCCGCTTATCTGAAGTATTTCAACGAGATAGAGGACAGCGGGACAAAAGGGTACATCCTGCGCTCCAGGGCCAATGTGGCTCTGGGGCAGTTCAAATCCCCCAGCGAGAAGATCCAGATGGTGAAATACACCCTGAAGATCATGCAGGACAAAGAGTATCAGGAAAAGGCTCCCGAGCTACCCTGGAACCGGTTCATCTACATGACCCATCTGCAGATGGTGGCCAGCCTCTCCCGCAGCAGGGAGCGGGCCATGACCCCCCAGGACATCGCCGATGTGATGGAATCGGTCTATATCGTCTACCAGACACAGATGGCCCAGGCCCAGGAGCGGGGGGAACAGCCCCATGCCAGAATCTCCTTCTCCTATGATTCCATCAACTATTACTGCGGCCTGGATTCGCTGGACGGCCTGCTGGGCAGGATGGAGCTTCTCATGGATCGGGCGGAGGATGACGACTACTCCGCGGACGGCATCTACGCCATGATATCCCTTCCCGCGTTCTACTGCAATTTCCTGCAGGAGAATCCGGAGAAGGTCCCGGAGCGCAGGGAATATCTGGACAGCCTTTACCGGCGCGCCACCGACTATGTGGAGCGCTTTCCACAGCCCGCGGAGAACGAAACCCTGTTCTTCGCCCTGCGGCAGATGACGATCGGGTTCGTGGAAACCGGAAGCGGGCTCTCCTACGGCGACCTCCTGCAGAGGCTCCTGGTGCGCTTTCTGCCGGAAATGTATGTCCATTCCCATACCGTGGGCAGGACCGCAGCCGCTTTCTGCCGGATCGTCCTGGAGGAGGAGCCCGGCTTCTTCGACGACATGGATTTCATCCGGGAAATAACGGATTTCCGGCAAAAAGAAGGCGCTGTATCGGATTATGCCATGAAAGCCGGCCTGTTCCACGACACAGGCAAAATCAGTTTCCCCAATCTGTATTCCCTGACCGCCAGGCAATGGTTCGAGGAAGAATACGAGCTGGCCAGTCTGCACACCCAGATAGGGGAAGACCGCCTGTCCAGGCAGCCCTCCACCCGCCCCTATGCCCCCGTGGCCCTGGGTCATCACGCCTGGTATGACGGCTCCGGGGGATACCCTGATTCCTACGTCCGGCTGGAATGTCCCTGTAGGCAGATGGTGGACATCATCGGGCTCGTGGACTGGCTGGACAATGTCACCTATACCACGCATCGGTACACCGGCATGAAAAAAACCTTTCCGGAAGCCGTCCGGGAAGCCATCCGGCTGGGCGGGAAGCGGTTCTCTCCGCTTCTGACGGGACGGCTGGAGGATCCGGCGATGGAGCGGAAGCTGGCAGAGGCCCTGGAGGACAGCCGCCGGGAGGCCTACCGGCGGCTGTATGAGGCGTTTCCCGGAAGACAGGCTCCCGCCCCGCGATGAGCCCGCCCCCAGGCCCCTGCAGCCCCATCCGGCTTCAGGGCGCCAGGGCTCGCTTTTGCCTGCTTTCCACTGCCCCGCCCCCCGCATAAATCAAGGCTTTAGGACTGCGGCGTAGCTGATTTGAAAATGAGCGACTTTGGCTTTTCGTCTGATGAAGCTATGACGCTTGCAAAAGGCGCACGTTCCATGCAGGGCGGACTGTTTGAATTTAACCCTTGCGAAATGACAGACGAGGACTGCGCCGAAATTTTTGAAAAGTCTTACCGCTGATATGGCACAGCAGGGTAATCAAATCTTTTATTCTACATAAAAACCATGTTAGGTGTCGGCTATAAATTCAGCGGATAACGCCGGGGAATGATGATTGAAAGGCTGTCATTCCCCGGTATTTCACTATAATCACACACATTTAAAACCGCTCTTTTATAACCTGTTCTTATCGCCCCATTCGCACATTCCGTCTAAAATAGGAATTAAAGATTTTCCGCGCTCTGTTAAGCTATACTCTACCTTTGGCGGTATTTGTGGATATTCTTTTCTATGCACTAATTGGTCTGCTTCTAATTCTTTTAAAGTGGAGCTTAAAGTCTTATACGAAATTTCGCTGATATATTTTTTCATTTCGTTAAAACGGACGACCCCGAACTCCATTAAAGTATATAAAATCGTCATTTTATATTTGCCATTAATCAATGACAACGTATAGCTGAAGCCCGTTGTTTCAAGACATTCATTTGAAATGCAGCGTTCACTCATTTTACGCTCTCCTTTAGGTAAGTATATAACTTCGTTGTAAGTATCGCACTTATATGTGCGTACTTGATTTTATTTTAATTCTTGCTAAGATTATAATATCAAAAGCAGAGAAAGTCAATCTCGCAAAATCAGGGAATCAGGAGGACATATTTTATGAGCAAAAAAATAGTTGTAATAACGGGCAGCCCCCGGAAAAACGGGAATAGTTTTGCTATGACAGACGCTTTCATCAAGGCAGCCGAGGCAAAGGGGCACACAGTCACACGGTTTGACGCAGCATTTAAAAAAGTGGACGGCTGCCGGGCGTGTGAAACCTGTTTTTCTACTGGAAAAGCCTGTACTTTTGATGATGACTTCAACACGATTGCACCGGCCATTCTTGAAGCGGACGTTATCGTATTTACCATGCCTGTCTACTGGTATTCTATCCCGGCGCAGATTAAAGGTGTCATTGACCGCATCTTTTCTATGGTTGTAGGCGGCAAGGATATTGCAGGAAAGGAATGTGCGCTGATTACCTGTTGTGAAGAAGATGATATGTCCGTCATGGACGGCGTCCGTATTCCTATTGAGCGTATGGCGGCATTCAATAAATGGAAAATGGCAGGCGAGGTTTTAATTCCCGGGGTATTGAATCTTGGCGATATAGACAAAACCGAGGGCTGCAAAAAAGCGGCTGATTTAGCCAATGCAATTTAAGGAGGTAATTATGAGCAAAAAAATTATTATTCTCAATGGAAGTCCAAGAAAAGCCGGAAATACAGCGGCATTAACGGCAGAATTTAAGAAAGGCGCAGAGGAAGCCGGGAACACCGTGACAGAGTTTTTTCTTGACGGTATGAACATAAACGGATGTAAAGGCTGTTTTGGCGGTGGTAAAAACCCGGACAGCCCTTGCGTCCAAAAAGACGATATGGATAAAATCTACCCTGTTTACAAGGAAGCGGACATAGTTGTCCTTGCAACACCGCTTTACTACTGGACTATCAGCGGACAGTTAAAAACTGCCTTTGACCGCTTATTTGCTGTTGCGGAATGTGACCCTGATTATCGAAACCCTAAAAAGGAAAGTGTTCTCATTATGGCAGCCGAGGGCTGCGGCTTTGAAGAAACTCTTTATTGGTATGAGCATCTTGAAAAACATTTAGGTTGGAAAAGCATTGGAAAAGTGCTTTGCGGCGGTGTAATGGCTATGGGGGATATTGCCGGAAAACCCCAATTACAGGAAGCCTACAATTTAGGGAAATCAATTTAACCGTTACATTTAATAATATACTTTTGAAAATCTCTATCCCTATTCCTGCTTCGGGAATGTCATTTCCGGGATTGGAAATAATGCAGAACCAACGTCGGATACTGCAAGACGGAGAAGAAATCAGCCTTACCCGCCTTGAATACAGTACCCTTGTATTCCTTGCCTCCAATCCCGGCATTGTCCTCACACAATCACAGATATTTGAAGCCGTCTGTACTGCTGGATATACCAGGCATGATATTACCTCCTGTTGAAAAAGAACATATTGTCGTGATGCTTTCAGTATAGCATACCCTTGCGGCAAAGTCTATCCGTTTTCATCCATCTGGCCTATCCGGCCTATCCGGAACCGCCCTATCTGGAATCCCGCCTGCCCAGGGCCGCCGCGATGCTGTCGATTCCAAGCAGAATCAGGTACACGGCCACCACGTATCCCATGAAACGCATGGTCATGAAGGTGAGCAGGGGGTTGAAGAACATCAGGAATCCCAGCACCACCCCTGCGATGTTCACGGCAAGCGAAAAATAGTAGAGGAATTTCCGTCCTGCCGCCCGCATTATGTAGGCATGGGCCAGCCGGGAGATGCAGTGGGCCATGAACCAGATGGGGAACAGCAGGGACATGATCCACTTGCCCGCGCCCGGATAGAGCAGGAGCATGCAGCCGCACATCACGCTCAGGATGCCGGAAATCAGGGATGCGTAAGGCCCCAGGCCGGTGTATTTTTCCAGCCGGATGAAGATAAGGATATCCTCCACTCCCGTGATGACCGCGATGAGGCCGTAGATTGCCACGATTCCCGTCAGCAGGCTGCCGGGGCGCAGGAAGGTGAAGATGCCCAGCAATATCAGCAGCGCCCCCACGGCCAGCTCCATCCATACGAATCCGGAATATTTCTTCATTTGTCAGCACCGTCCTTTCCCCGAAGAGCTGCACCGGCATTTGCGCGGGCGCCTTTTCTGTCAGACGCGTCCGCCCCATCCGCTCCGCGGCCAGGTTCGCCGCTGCCTGGATGCTCCGGTGTTCCGTTTCCTCTCCGTCCCAGGATGTCCATGAACTCCTCCCCGGTGATGGTCTCCTTCTCATAGAGGAACCCGGCCAGTTCGTCCAATTTTGTACGGTTTTCCGTCAATATCTTCCTGGCCTTCTCATGCTGCCCCTTCACCAGCTCCACCACCTGCCTGTCGATGTCCTTCTGGGTGTCCGCGGAGCAGGTCAGGGACGTGTCCCCGCCCAGGTACTGGTTGGTGACAGTCTCCATGGCCACCATGTCGAACTTCTCGCTCATGCCGTAGCGGGTGATCATGGCCCGGGCCAGCCTGGTGGCCTGCTCGATGTCGTTGGAGGCCCCGGTGGTAATCTCCCCGAAGACAATCTCCTCCGCGGCGCGGCCTCCGGTGAAGGTGGCGATCTTGTTCTCTATCTCCTGCCTGGTCATGAGCACCTTGTCGCCTGCCTCCACCTGCATGGTGTAGCCCAGGGCGCCGGAGGTGCGGGGGATGATGGTGATCTTCTGCACCGGGGCGGAGTGGCTCTGCATGGCCGCCACCAGGGCGTGGCCGATTTCGTGGTAGGCCACCACCTTTTTCTCCCCGTCCGAGAGGATGGCGTTCTTTTTCTGGTAGCCGGCGATGACCACCTCTATGCTCTCCTCCAGATCCGCCTGGCAGACCACGGTACGGCCGCTCCGCACGGCCCGGAGGGCGGCTTCGTTGACGATGTTGGCCAGCTCCGCCCCGGAGGTGCCGGAGGCCATGCGGGCGATGGTGCGGAAGTCCACGTCGTCGGCCAGCTTGATCTTCCTGGCATGGACTTTCAGGATGGCCTCCCGGCCCGCCAGGTCAGGGAGCTCCACGGGCACCCGCCTGTCGAAGCGGCCGGGCCTGGTGAGGGCGGGGTCCAGGGATTCGGGGCGGTTGGTGGCCGCCAGGATGATGACGCCGTTGTTGCCCTCGAAGCCGTCCATCTCCGTGAGGAGCTGGTTCAGGGTCTGCTCCCGCTCATCGTTGCCGCCCACCTGGCCGTCCCGCTTCTTGCCGATGGCGTCAATCTCGTCGATGAAGACGATGCAGGGGGCCTTCTCCTTGGCCTGTTTGAAGAGGTCGCGGACCTTGGAAGCTCCCATGCCCACGAACATTTCCACGAATTCGGAGCCGGACATGGAGAAGAAGGGGACGCCGGCCTCCCCGGCCACGGCCTTGGCCAGCATGGTCTTGCCGGTGCCGGGAGGGCCCACCAGCAGCAGGCCCTTTGGCATGGAGGCGCCTACATCCGTGTATTTCTGGGGATTGTGGAGGTAGTCCACGATTTCCGCCAGGCTCTCCTTGGCCTCGTCCTCCCCGGCCACGTCGTCGAAGTGGATGCCCTCGGTGGACTGGACGTAGACCTTGGCATTGCTCTTGCCCATGCCGAACATCATGGCGTTGGGCCCGCCGGCCTTCTCCGTCAGCTTCCGGCTCAGGTACTGGCCTAACAGGATGAAGATCAGCATGGGCAGCACGGCGGAGAGGAAGATGCTAAGCAGCGGCGAGGTGGGCCGCTCGATGTCCTTGGCGAAGACGGCCCCGGCATCGTAGAGCCTCTGGGTCAGGTCGGGGTCGTACATGATGCCCGTGCTGTAGACCTGGGTGTTCTCCTTGTCCGTGAAGATGATTTCCGTACTGTCCATCTGGACTCTGCCGATGGCATTTTCCTCCGTCATCTTCATGAAGGTGCCGTAGTCCACCTCCATGATCTGCCCCTGCATGAGCAGAGGGGATACCAGCATGTTGAAGAGGAAGATGACGAGAAGCGCGATTCCATAGTAATAAATCAACGGTTTTTTGGGTGACTTTACTTCTTTCATAGGGGACTCCTTTCGTATATTCAACCTTATGTGTTTCTTGCAGAAAGCATTTTCCGGAAACAGTGTGCTGGAAACTTCCGGTTCAAGTTCTGGAATCCATTATAACGCTTCACGGGTTCTGGAGCTTTCACTGCCTATACGCAGTCAGTTTACTTCAGGAACGTAAACAGCATGATCACGATTCCCAATACCACCAGAATGATTCCCGTGGCCCGGTTCAATGTCTTGGGCGCGGCCTTGTTGGCGAAGACGGCGGCAATCCGGGCCCAGAGGAAGGTGAACAGGACGCACAGCCCCCAGATCCGCCAGTCCGGCAGGCTGCCGATGGCAAAGTGGGACACGGCCCCGGTGAGGGCGGTGAAGGTCATGATGAACACGCTGGTTCCCACGGCCGTCTTCAGCTCATAGCCCAGCACTGAGGTGAGTATCAGGAGCATCATCATGCCGCCTCCCGCGCCTATGAAGCCGCAGATGAAGCCGATCACCACGCCGCATACCAGGGACTGGACTGTGCGCTTTTTCGCGGATACGCCCCCCATGGACTCCTTCGTGGTCATCACAGGCTTCACGATGAACTTGATGCCCAGGAGGAACGTCATGAACACGGAGAAGGTGCCCATGGTGGCGGGCTTCACCAGGCTGGCCACGTAGCTGCCCACCACGGTGAAGGCCAGGACGCTGGCCATCATGATCAGGCCGTTTTTGATGTCCAGGTTCTTATTCTTCCCATAGGTATAGGCGGATACTGCGCTGGCCAGCACGTCCGAGGACAGTGCGATGCCCACCGCCATGTAGGGATCCATGTCCAGGAAGGTGATGAGCATGGGGCTGATCACCGCCGCGGCGCTCATTCCCGCGAAGCCTGTGCCCAGCCCGGCCCCCATGCCGGCAAAAAAGGTGACTGCAAGTATCAATACCCATTCCATATCATTCGCTTCCTTTCAATATTTGATTCAGATTGTGCTCCACAATCTCCATCACCCGGTGGAAGGTCTCCCGGGAGGCGGCGTCCACATCCAGGAAAACCGCTTCGTAAAAGCCGTTCTGGAGCTCCCGCCCTTTTTGAATCGCGGGCCGGGCCTTTTCGGTACACACCAGGACTGTCTTGCGCCTGTCCCCGGGGAACTCCCGCCTGTCCAGGTATCCCTCCTGCACCAGGCGCTCTACGTTCACGGACACCAGGTTCGCCTTCAGCCCCCGCAGCTCCACGATGTCCTTGGCCGTGTTGTAATCCGGATTGTTGGCCAGAAACATCAGGATGTCGAAAGCGGTCTGTGGCATGCGCAGCTCCCGGCACAGGGACCTGCACTGGATGCAGTAGGCCTGGAAGAAATTGTGGGCGAATTCTATGCTGACTTTTTTCCGCATGGGCACCTCCTTATTGGACTCTTCATTTTTGGATAGTTCAATTTTGAAGCATTTTAGCATATGGGGGCGGAGGTGTCAATGATTGGTGGGATTAAGAAAGTGGGAAATGTCTGAAAATTTTATGAATAGGCAGTTGTGTCATATGTATTTACCACACCGCCCAGGGGGAGCAGGAACGCCCCCCGCAGGGAGGATGCATGGCTTACCCGGCTCTGCAGGCCTGCTCAGACGCACCTCTCCGTCATGATGGACAGTATGGTCTGGTCTGTCTCCCGCATGCCCTGGCTGGCCAGGATGCCCACGTTGGCGATGGTGTTGTCCACCCCCTTGGTGACGATGCCGTCCCCGCTCTTGAACTCCTGGTGGTTCTTATACATGTGGTAGCCCAGGATTCCCGCGTCCACGCTGGCGGCAATCTTGGCGGCGCAGGAGGGCTTGGCCCCGTCGCAGATGGTTCCGCTGATGATGGCCACGGCATTGACGATGGTATGGGCGATGGCCTCGTAGCTGCCGTCCAGCAGATAGGCGATTCCCGCCCCGGCCCCCACCCCGGCGCTGACCGCGCCGCAGTAGGCGGAGAGGCGGCCGATGCCGCTTTTCTGGTGGATGGTCACCAGGTCGCTGACCAGCAGGGCCCGGTAGAGCTTCTCCCGGTCTGCCCCCAGGTGCATGGCGTAGCGCACCACAGGCACCGAGGCCGTGATGCCCTGGTTGCCGGAGCCGGACAGGATCACCACCGGCAGCTCGCATCCGCTCATCCGGGCATCGCTCCCGGCGGCGGCCCAGGCCTTAGCCTCCGTCTTGATGTCATCGGAATAGTCCGTCAGCAGCACGGAGCCGATGTTGGCCCCCCAACTGTTCTTCAGCCCCTCTCTTGCGATGGCAGTGTTGCAATCCACCTGCTGGCCCAGCAGAGGCGTTACCTCCTCCAGGTCTACCGTATCGGCGAACTCCAGGATATCCGCCACGTTCAGCGCGCTCTTGTCCGTCAGGTTGTCCTCGGCGGAATCGGTGAGAGGCCGCTGGAACAGGATTTCCCCGTCCTTTTCCTCCCGGACGATGTTGCTGTGGCTGTTGGCGATGTGTACCAGAGCGGTATGCTCCCCGGCCCGGCCCGTGAGCCGGATGTCCAGCAGCCTGGAGGTGCGGGCACAGACAATCTCCATGGAAGCGTTTTGGGCATAGGCGGCAATCTCTCCCTGTTTCTCTGCGGGAACCCTGGCAATGCACTGGAGGACTTTTGACGCGTCCCCGGCCACCACGCCGGCGGCAATGGCGGCGGGGATGCCCTTCCTGCCTCCGGTGTTGGGCACCACCACGCTTTTGACATTCTTGATGATATTGCCGGAGATTTCGGCCCGGATCCCCTCCGGCACCGCCCCCAGGATGTCCCGCAGCCTTGCGGCGGCGTAAGCCAGGGCGATGGGCTCCGTGCAGCCCGTGGCGGGCACCAGCTCCTCGCGCAAGATGGATATGTAGTCATTTATGGTTTCCGTGGTCAATTTCTGTTCCTCCTTTGTCTCTCCTCTGTGTTTTAAGTCGATTGCCGCCTTCTGCCTACCAATACACCGGTGCATGCCTTCCCGCGTAATCAGTGCTTGATGTCCGCATCAGGACAAGGCAGGGGAAGGAGGCGATGCAGAGGCATCGTCCACTGACGACAACGCAGTGCAGGGGTGGACAGCCCAGACCGATCGCTCAAGGATTCATGCACTGGGGTACTGGGGCTTTCCCGCCCCCTGCCGGTACGACCGTTTCCATTATCGCTGCAAGACGATATACCTGTACTTTTTTCGGGACACGCTGTCCCAGCCACGGTTCAGCCATGGTTCAGCCGCGCCTCGATTCCCCTCTGTGCGTCAAATGGATACCGATATGCCCGATGCCCAGGATGACCACAGCGGCCATCAGCGCGGGATTCCTCCCATACACCGCAAGCAGGAAGAATGCCGCCACAGGCAGCGTGGCCCCGGCCACGGGCACGCCCAGGAAGCTGCTGTAGAAATCCTCCATGGTCTTTTCACTGCGGAAGTACCGCAGCCAGTAGAGCTCATAGCATACCATCAGCAGGAACGAAAACACCAGCCACCAGCTCCAGGCGGACCAATGTCTTATGTTGAAATCTGAAAAAATCAGGGCCAGGCAGCTCACCAGGATCTCCCCTGCCCGCTCCAGGGCCACCAGTATCCCGTTCTCGTTGCCCGCATATTTTTCATAGTCCTTCGGCCGGTTCCTTGTCCACAGGATGTTGGGCAGCGTCAGCATGATCAGGTAAATAAGTCCCACATAGGAAAATCCGAAGCGCATTCCTATACCTCCACTATAAGCAGCCCTTCCCGCCCCACAGGAAGCTGCGCCTGCACCGCGCCGTCCCGGAAGAAAAAGGCCCCGCCATAGGCATCGCCCTCCGCCATGCAGTTGACCATCAGCACCTTTCCGCAGCACTTTGCCGCCTGTTCTGCGTATTCCTGTCGGATGCCGCCCTCCCATTCCTCCGGAGGATAGCTTATGTAGACCGGCCACAGCAGCACGTCCTCCTCCGCCCGGAACCGTTCCGGGTAATCCCATAAATCACCGCACAGCCCAATCAGGAATTTCCGGCCGCCATAGGCAAAGGACAGCGTGCAGTCCCCTTCCCGGTAATGGCCGTCCGTCCGCCTGTATTCCTTCCATCCTTTGGAAATCCTCCGGTAAAGATGCTTTATCCTGCCCTCCCCCACCAAAGCCGCCGAGGAATATATGGCCTCTCCTGCCAGCTCCGCGAAGCCGAAGAGGATGTCTGTCTGCAATTCGGCGGACAGGGCGCAGATGTCCCGGAAAATTTCCGAATCCGTGCCGACCGCCATGTGCCTGTCCGTCTCAAAGTCCCATTGGAAGCAGTTGAATCCCTGCAGGAACGTCTCGCCGAAGCAGACCAGCCCGGCTCCCGCTGCCTTCGCCTCCCTTGCGTAGCGCTCTATCTGTTTCCTGTTATAAGGCATATCCCTGTCAATCAGCCTCGCTGATGCCAGTGCTATCTTCATTCTTTCCCCCCTTTTCCGCGCTCAGCTCAGTTCAAACAGCTTCGCCCCATGGGCAGGCACCTGGGCTGTGAGCATGCCCTGCGCCACGCTTCTCCTCTCGCCGCTCCACAGCTCCAGCGCCTCCTGCACCTGAGCCCTTCCGGCCCTGGCGAACTGCTCCACCCGGGCGCAGCAGCAGGAAATCACCGCCTCCCCCTCCCCCAGGTTGAAGAACGCCAGATACCGCTCCCCTGTCTCCTCATTCATGCAGCTCCATATGGCGCGACTTTCGTCCCGCTCCATCTGCTTTCCTGCGTAAGCATTGCCCGTGAGCTTCAGGATATCCTTCCTGGTCAGGAGCCACTTCGTCCACTCGTCCAGCTTCGTCAGCTCCGCGCCCACCATCAGGGGAGAGCCGAAGACGCACCAGAGGGTCAGCATGGTCTTCTGCTCCTCCTTGGTGAAATTGGTATTCCACTCCCCTCTGCCGAAGCCTCCGCCAAGCTTGCCTAAGGGCAGCATGTCGCAGTCAGGATAGCAGCCCTCCGCCACATGGTCCTGCCAGAGCTCGCAGCGGTAGAACATGTTCGCCAGAAGCTCCCACTTGTCCCAGAAATCGTCCGTGATGCGCCACATATTGGCATATCTTCCGTACTGCCAGGCCCTGTCGATATGGGCTGGTCCCGGGGAGAGGCTGAGCACGATGTCCCGGCCGGATTTCTCGATGGCCTCATGGAGCATTTTGGTCTCGTGCCAGCCGCTGAAGCTGTCGTTTCTGTACATCCAGCTATCGCAGATATCATCGCATTTGATGAAGTCCACGCCCCAGTCCGCGTACATCCCAATCAGGCCGTCATAATAAGCCCGTCCCGCTGCATTGTCCCGCACCCCGTACATGTCCGGGTTCCAGCCGCAGACAGAGGCCGGGTCTGCGGCATCCGCCGCCGTGTACGAGCAGCCCGCTATGGGCAGGTGCTGATGGGCCGCAAGCCTGGGGATGCCCCGCATGATGTGGATGCCGAACTTCAGGCCCAGGCTGTGGACATAATCCGCCAATGGGCCGAACCCCCTGCCCTCTGCCGCCGAGGGGAAACGGTTCACCGCAGGCTGATATCTGCCGTATCCGTCCATCTCCATGTCCCCGAAGGGGATGTACTGGAATTCGCTCCTCCGGCTCCCGGCATCCTTCGCGTACCACTGGATGTCCACCACCACGTACTCCCAACCGCAGTCCTTTAAGTTCGCCGCCATATAGTCCGCATTGGCTTTCACCTGCTCCTCGGTGACAGTGGTGTCATAATAATCGTAGCTGTTCCACCCCATGGGGGCCTTTTTCATTGTCATTTTCATTGTGCTCGTCCCGCTTTCTTTTTTATACGCAAAAATCTCTGCTTCCCCCGGCAGCCTCTTCCTCATTCACACTGCCCGCACCGTGAACCGGGCCGAGAGGTCTCCGGCCTTTCCCGTGCCGGGCACCTCCCACTGAATCAGCCACACCTCCCTATGGTGTCCGCCGTGGTCGCTGAAATCCTGGCGGATACAGTCCGCCTTTACCTCAGGGCCTTCTATGGTCACCACGCAGCCGCTGTGCGGCCCCTGTATCCGCAGGGTATTGCCCTGAATCTCCGGCTTCCAGCAGGTTACCAGGTTCTCCCGGATGGAACGCAATTGCTCTGTCACTTGGAAGCGGTCCTCTACCCGCAGGGTTCCCTCGGCCTCATCCCAGTCCAGCCTACGGGTCAGGGATTTCAATTCCGGATTGGCATACGCCCCAGCGAAGCTGACGAGGGTGCTGTCAGGACCCTGGGCGTCGAAACGCCCACAGCCGTATTCTTCTCCCGCCAGCTGCTCCCTGCCGTCAATGAGGGGGACATTGTGGCCCAGCGACCTGCAGCAGAGATGCTCGTACCGTTTCTCCGAAAAATATTCTCTGGTATATTCTCCGCAGCCCAAATCCGTCAGCAGGAAATCCTCTCCGTTTATATAGAAGAAACTGCCCACATCATTGTGGTTGTGGGGCTCTCCGTTGTGCCCGCCCTTTGCCGCCATGCCGGCTCCGTTCGCGCTCCGGCAGATGATCCACTGGGCATCCGGCAGCACGGTTTTGCCTGCGGCGGCTTCCTTTCCGTCTGCTTTTTTCCCTGCATTCTCCTCCCCGCCTGCTTCCCTTTCGGCATTTCCCTTTCCAGCATCCGCCTCTTCCTCAGCCCGGACTCCCTGGCCTCCCAGGAAATCGATATACTCCTTTGTCCAGGTCAGGTTGCGGTACAGCCCCATCCAGCGGTAGCAGTTGTCTCCGTCAAGGCCGGCGGCCCGTTCCATGGGCGGGATTTGGGCCTCGGGATATTTCATGGCCAGATAGCAGGTGAGGCCCACGCGGAATCTCTCATCGGCAGACCCGTCCGCGAAGCTTACCGTCCTGCCGCTGGGGAAATAACACTTTGCCTGGAACGCCGCTATCCTGGCCAGCTTCTCACTGCGGAACAGATCCCGTCTTCCTTTCGTAAATTCATACAGCTGTCCGGCGAATCCGGCAAAATAGGTCATACCATAGGTAAAGTAGCCCAGGCCCTCCAGGCAGGCGCCGTCCTCCGCAAAGCTTTTCAGATAGTATGTTTCCAGGGCATGGCAGATTCTCTCCAGAATGGCTGTCAGCTCTTCCGGCCTGTCTTTGAGCATGTACATGGCAGCGCTTCCCACGCTGCCGCCGCAGACGGCGCACCAGTTGCTGGCGCCGTATTCCCAATGGGAGTAGGGCGGCCTTGAGGCGGAGAAGGGCGCCAGCACCCGGCGCATGACCTCCTGCTCCACGGTCCTCACTGTCTCCTGGGAAAGGCGGCCGCCCAGCAGGGAGGCGATCTCCGCCAGGGTCTGGGCCGTTTCCGCCGCGAACAAGTCTACGTATGTACGCCAGTTTTCATCCGTCATACGGTTTACATGGGCCGGAAGCGCCCAGCATTCTTCCGCGCAGATTCCCTCCAGGATATCCTCCAGCTTCTGGATATCCCTCTCCTCCCCGTCCAGGATTGCCTTCAGGCCAAAGACGGCCAGGAATTTCCTTCTCTCAAAATATACGTCCTCATAAATCAGGCGGTTTCCTGTATTCTCATAAATCGCGAATAAATCCTCCGTAGGCTCGGGCATCTCCTCTGCCCGCAGCTTCTCAGCCTCCTGGCGGATGCTCTCGCAATAGTCCTCATAGTAACGCTCTAGTTCCCGCAGCATGTCAGCCTCCTTTGGTGTATGGGTTCGGTTGTCTACCGCTTTCATTATACAACGCTTTTGGGGGAAAATGGAGATTTTTTTGTTTTCTTTTTGATATATTTTAGGGTGGCAACAAAAAAGGCATGCATCCTGCAAAATATGCTCAGCAGTTACATGCCTGTGTCATATGTGGGAAGTTTGTGGTATCGTCGGTAGCCCCTGGCCTGTATCGAGAAGCGGAATTCCACTAGGCCTACGCCATCGCCGCCGTCATGATGCAATAGGCCAGGATGCACCAGGGCTTTCCCAGCAGGATGATTGCCACGAATTTCCGCGCGCTCATCTTCGTCAGTCCGGTAAAGTAGCAGAAATAATCGTCAGGGAACAAGGGCAATACCATCCCAAGAAACAGCACCACGGTATAGAACCTGCTCCCGGCGGCCCATGTGGCCCATTTCTCGTACTTCTCACCGGGGAACATCCGGCTCACCAAAACACTGCCGTACTTCCTGGCCAGCCAGAAGGCGATGATGGAGCCTGCGGAAATGCCGATGTAATTGCACCAAAAGCCCCCGGCGGCACCGAACATCATAGTTCCCACCACACAGCCGAAGAGCCCGGGCAGCACCGGCAGTATCACCTGGGCTGCCTGCACCGCCACCAGGAAGAGCGGCGCGGCCAGGCCGAATCCCGCCACGTACTTCTGGAAGGTCTCCACAGAGTCGAACCGGCCGTCCAGCCAGGCTTTCGCCAGGATTACCACAAAGGCACCGCACAGCGCAGCCAGGCCTATGGTCATGAGCTTTTTGTTCTTTTCTATCTGTCTGTCGATTGTCTGTTGTCTGTATACTGTTTCCATACATCCTCCCCGTTATTTCGGTTTTTTCTTTCTGCCGTCTCCCTGCCATCAGGAGCTTCGGCCATCTCATCTGTTCTTTGTTTAGTATAGCTTCCGTTTCTTAAATACATGCCCCTATAATTCTAAACAAATCTGAAAGAAATCCGAAATATTTGTTTTGGTGGAGAATGTCTGTCTGTTCAGCCTGTCAGCCGTTTTCCACGCCAGTCCTGCATCCCCGGATACTCACTTCCCGATCCGCAGCACCGCGAAGGAGAGCGGCGGCAGCACGATGCCCTCTCCCGGCCGGAAGGTCTTCCTATAGGTGACAACCCTCTCCGGGCTCTCCAATGTATTATAGGCATCCCGCTCCGGGCCGGTGAGGATTTCGGCCTGAATCCGGGGACTCTCCCTCCAGCCCTCGGGCAGGGTGAGCGTCAGATTCCGCTCCGTTTCCCCGGCATTGACCACCTTCAGGATGATATCGCCGCTTCCCTCACAGAGGCTGGCGGTATGATACAGGCCATCCGCGTCGGCTGTCTTCTCCCCGCCCCGGGTATCCAGCACCGCATCCCCCATGTTGCAGGCGTACATTTTCTGCACATAGTAGCTGGGGGTACCGTAGCAGGCGGCTCCATCGAACCAGATCATGTCCGGCGACCACTGGGTGTAGCCCATCCTGGCGAAGAGGGGCGCGTAGGAAGCCAGCACCACCACGTCCGCGTTGCGCTCCACGCCTGTCAGGAACGCCGCCTCCGCCAGGGCGCCGTCCAGGGTATTGGCCTGGGGCATGTTGAACCCGTTCCTGGGATGGGCCGCGTACTCTCCGGAGAACACCTTCACCTTTCTATCATAATCATCGTAAAAGTCCACATGCTCGTACAGCCATTTGGGCTTCACATAATAATGCTCGTCCACGGCGTACACGAAATCAGCCTGCTCCTCATGGGCGTGGTAGAACGCCCAGGCTTTCGTATACCGGTCTGATGTCACGTCCGGCCCGGCGGAGCCGATGAGCTTGATTTCCGGGGCTTTCTCGTGAATGGCTTTCTCGAAGATCTCGTAGCGTTCAAAGAAATCCGCTTCTTCCGTCTGCCACTGCTCGTTGCCGATGCCCAGCATGCTCAGTCCGAAAGGCTCTCTGTGCCCCATTTCTGCCCGGACGGCGCCCCAGGGCGTATCCGTGTCCCCATTGGCAAATTCAATCAGGTCCAGCGCGTCCTGCACAAATTCCTGAAAGGCCGCCGTATCCCGCCCCACCATTTCTTTTGACTGATATTGGCACGCAAAGCCCACGTTCATTACCGGCAGCGGCTTCGCCCCAATCAGCTCACAGAGCAGGAAATATTCGTAATATCCCAGCCCCAGAGTCTGGTTGTAATGGCTGTAAGCGCCCTCGTAGTCGTTTTCTTTCTTGGTCTCATGGACGGCCCAGCGGTTCCAGTTGTTCCGCCTGGCCCACACAGGCTTCAAGCT
The DNA here is from genome assembly GCF_948601915.1 of uncultured Acetatifactor sp. Classification (NCBI taxonomy): domain Bacteria; kingdom Bacillati; phylum Bacillota; class Clostridia; order Lachnospirales; family Lachnospiraceae; genus Acetatifactor; species uncultured Acetatifactor sp. The sequence goes on from NZ_CAPDXS010000097.1 coordinate 19,575, forward strand.
GTCCTTGTAGCGATAGCGGTTGGCCAGGGTATTGCCCTCCACTATGCAGCCGCCGGGGAAGCGCAGGAAGCCCGGGTGGAGATTTTTAAGCATGTCGAACAGATCCCGCCGGAAGATTCCCGCCACGGCGTCACAGGGCATCAGGGACACGAAATCCAGCTCCACGATGCCGGCTTCCGACAGGCACAGCACGAAATCCCCCCGCTCCACGTCCGCCTCTGCCCGAAGCGAAAGCTCATATTTCCGGAAGCGGTTGTAGGTCTCCTCTCGGCCCGCCCCGGCGGATATCTTTCCCTGGGCGCAGCGCACCCCGTCCTTTTCCACGAAGAGCTCAAATGCCCCCTGGAACTTTACGCACCGGGCCCAGAATACAGATTTGTAGTCCATTCCTTTTTTCAGGTAGATGCCGTCATAGGCTTTATTTCGGACGCCCGCCCCGGCTTGGGCGGTCTCCAGCCTCATGTAGTGGGGGTTCTCCTCACTGTGGGGGCTGCCTGTGACGAAGCGGCACCTCACCCCGTTTGCGGTGTCCGCCGGATAGGGGCCCCAGGCATAGCCGCCGTCGTACTCCACATGATAGTCGCAGGCGTCCCCTGTGGCCTTCACGAACTCAAAGGAACGGTTCTCCAGCATCTCCGCATACAGCCCGCCGTCCGCGGCGTAATTGATGTCCTCGAAGAACAGCCCTATCATGCCCTCCTGTATCCTTGCCTTTTTCTCTGATCCGATTGTTATCTCCATGCTTGCTGTCTTTCCTTTCCTGTGTTTTTTGGGCTGCACACAGGCTGCGCGCTCCGCAGATGGCAGAGGGCCAGCCTGTAGGCAAAACCGGATTTCCTTACTGGGCATATATTTCTAAAAATGATGTAATCTTCCCATATGTCTTACTCCTCATCTAATAGACTCCGTCATCCCGGGAATGGAGTCCAGAAATAATGTCTCCTGTATTGCATTCCAGTCTTCCTCTGACAGAAGAACCGCGTTCCCCTTTTTCCCAACTATCAGCATCGGCTCATTGTACTGATTTACGTTTTCTATCAGATGGTAAAAATCCTTTCTTGCATCTGGCTCCTTAAGCATCAGTTTGCCCACAAAATTAAATCCCATGGACATTTAGCAGTAGAATGACGAGATTTTACATGTCTAATTCATTATGGCGTACGCAAACACGTACGTCAAGCCCCAATACAACACATTCCACTAAAATTCCTTCCTCCAGGTTACAATTCACGGCCTAGCCGATAAAGAAAAAACCTCACAGATATTGACTGTG
>NZ_CAPDXS010000098.1:0-20571 GCF_948601915.1 uncultured Acetatifactor sp.
TTTCCCTACACGACGCTCTTCCGATCTGTGTAGCCGTTCCTGTCCACGATTCTTTCATCCGCCCCGGCCGCCCGGATGATGTCCCGGCATTCCAGCCATCCCCAGTGGCACGCTTTCATCAGCGCCGTGTATCCGTTCCCGTCCTGCTGGTTCAGGCTGATCCGCTCATCCCCGCACAGTTCCCGGACAAATTCCACCCGATTATCCCATGCCGCGATCATCAGGGGCATGTTCCCGTCATTCTTCTGCCGTATCTTTCCGGCGTCATAGGGGTTCCTGCTGCCCACGTTGGGGTTGGCTCTGCACTCATGGAGCAGAAATCTGAACATCTCGAAATCCCGGTTCTGGATGGCGTGGGACAGGGGCGGAAAGTAGTATTTCCCGCAGTCCCTCCTGTCCACGTCCGCGCCGTGCCCAATCAGCCACCGGATTTTCTCTTTCCTCTGGTTCATGGGCTTATTCCGGTTCCTTACCACGGAGATAATCAGGGTGTTGCCCTCCGGCAGATAGGCGTTGATGTCCTCCCGGTTCGGAATCGTCACCCCCGGCACGCTCTCCATATCCTCATAGGAATCCGCGTAGTAGGCGTTGATTTTTTTAAGGCTCTGGATGTCCATCAGGTTCTGTTTCGTGACCATGTATTCCTCAAGGTACAGGGCCTTGACTGTGGCATGTCCGCTCAACCGCGCCGCGAATCCCGCGTCATAGGTAATGATGTCCACCTGGCAGTGGAACTCTTCGGCGGCCTTTTCCGCCATTTTTACAATCCGCCCGTCAGGATTGCCGGTCCTGCCTTTCCCCTGGCCGCCCGGGCAGTGACCTGTGACCACATTGGAATTGGAGCCGGAAGCGATACTCCTTAGAATCTGCCAGGCCTTTTTGGCCAGCTTTTTATTGTGGTCTTTGATGGAATCAAGCTCCTCCACCACCATATCCGGCACGATGACTCTGCTGTATTCTCTGCTCAGTTCGTCTATCAGCTGGCTGTTCTTCAGCAGCGCTGACGTGTCTGTTACTACGACTCTGTCTCCGCGTAGGAACTGGTCTTTCTGTCGGGATGTGAGCCCCAGTTTGTCGCAGTAATCATGGGCAAATCCCAGGACGGTCTTGTAGCTGGTGTCGCCGCCGATTTTTTCCGCTCTTGATAAGGTGGATTTGTTGCATCCGATCAGCTCTGCCATGTGGGACTGGGTCTTGTGGTTCTTCTCCCGAAGCTCAATCATCCGCTTTCTCAGGAAATCTTTCTGTATCTGGTCATCCATGTGTACATCCCCCTGTCTCCTCTGCGTCCCATGTCTGTAGAATCTAGGAAAAGCATAGCATCCGGTTGCATTTTTATCAATACATTGTCTTACTTTTGCAACCGAATCACCATGATTGCAACAGGCCCTTCCGTATCCGGCATTTCCGCAACCGGAGCGGGGTTTTTACAACGATTGCACTATCCTATAAATAACTGCAACAGTTTCGATTTGATTGCAACAAAAAAGGAACTCGATTTCGCTTAACAGAGCGCTTCTTGCCAACTCTTCAGGCATTTTTTTCAAAGTTTTGTGTTCTGGCACATGACCCTAATACTGTGGGTGTACCACATTTTCCACCGGCTTTCAGTCATTTATGTATTTCATTATCAGGAATACTTCTCATACAGAGCGCCTTTGACAGAATCAGATAGTAGATATGAGCAAATTCATAAAAATACATAATGATAAAAAGGAGAAACAAGACAATGATTCGAAATCATAAAAAGCCCCTGACGCGCACCAGAGGGCAGGCCCGGCGGAACTTGCCCTGGAGCAGTACCGTACCATCGTCAGCCAAGCAGATACTTATGACTATGGTTTCCTGAAGGAATCCACCGGCGTATATCGGTACGACTTAGCGCCCATGATGCCGGACGCGGACATGCCCGCGCTCCTTCTGGAGCAAGACACTACATACGGAATCAGCTCCGTCCTGGAATCCAGTACGACGCTGACAGCAACAGCGTCCTCCAGGCCGCCGATACACTATCAGAGGCAGAGGGGTCGGCAGCGCCGGCGGCCTCTCCGCCGCGGGGCAAAGTCCCGCGGCCCAAAATCATATCCTCGCCAGCGCACTCTGGCACCAACGAAACAATAACGAAAAAGCTCTGTCAAAATCATAGCCGTCATCATTCCGCAATGAAATGCTCAATTCCAGAACAGCTTTATCCTCATCCTGCACACATTCCAGCAATTCCCGTTTTGTCGGAACAAAATTACCGGTACGCAGATAATGCAGATGCTGCACAATGTAAAATACCGATTTACAGGTTACCGGCAGCCTTGAAATATTATGCTCCCTGTCAGCGTGTATATAACGGTGGCAAATTTCGTGATAGAGATTGTTCAAACTGAACTTGACATAGTTCCTTTCATCCTCCATGGTATATGCCGGAACAAGATTCTTCAATTCTCCGTAATAATCTTTTGTCGTGTTCAATAAATGGCATAGTTCCAAGGGATTCCAATGGCTTAAATCAGCCCTGCCGCAGATAAATCCACAGGACTTGTCAAAATTACCGATTGAAACAAGGGCTTGTCGATAGGTGTCCAAATCTTCCACCGAAATATCATCAATCACGGCCATGATATCAATATCACTGTTTTCCATCGCTTCATTCCGAAGATAACTGCCCTGCAATCCTATGTACACCAGTCTCTCGCCAAATGCGTCTGCCAATATATCTGTCAGTTCATCAATATATTCCTCTATTCGAATCATTTAGAGCACCTCCTCTTCATTTTCAGGATACTTTTCCTGCTACAAAGCTACCATGCGCAATCCCCCAAAAAAGCCGCCACCCCCCACGTCATACCGCATAATCTTCCGCCCATGCATCTCCCTCTGCACACCGAACATGAATTCCGGTTCGTCCTCCGGCTCCCATTACGCCATTCTCCTACCTGTCAAAAACCCCCGCTAAGAATCCATAAAAAGCCCCCGATGCTTCTCAAAAAACGCAAAAAAGTACCGTACATTTTTAAGCTCCGTCCACCCCACCACTTCCAGATCCCTGGAGTCCAGATTATAAATCTTTGCCTGCAGCGTCCCCAGCATGAAAGGCGAATGGGTGGATATGATGAACTGGCAGCCCAGGAACCTTGCCATCCGGTTCAGCTTCTCCGCCAGCTTCGTCTGGTTTTCCGGAGACAGCGACACCTCCGGCTCGTCCAGCAGATACAGGGCATCCGGCTCCATATAGTCGTCCAGCATCTGTAGGGTGGTCTCTCCGTTGGAGTATTTTTCCTGGGCATATTTCAGGATTTCCAGTTTCTGTTCTGTGGCATAGGAGTTCCGGAATTCTTCTCTCTGCTCTTTCGCCAGCCCTCTCCGCACATGCTCGTACACATACCCGTCCTCCAGAATCTGCTCCTGTTGTATCTTCTTGATTTCGTACAGAATATCCTCGCTCTTGATATATCTGCTGCCCTGGGGAATCCGGCGCAGCGCCTTTCCGTTCTCCTCTTCCCCCAGAGCGTAGCTGCATCCCTTTATGAAGTTCAGGAAATAGGGAACTCTCCCATACTGGTTGCTGGTGGCGTACTCCAGGCCCTCCAGCCGCAGTTTATTCGCCATGATGTTCAGCATGGTGGACTTCCCCGAAGCATTCTCGCCATACAGGACGGTAATCGGGGCAAACAACAACAGCCTTTCCGCCTTGTCTGCGAACACATTATAAGGGTAAATATTTGGGTCGATGACCTTTTCATCCGAAAATAGAAAGCTGCTTAAATATATCATGATTCTATATCCCGTCTCTTCCGCGCCGTCTCCGCCCCGTCCATCACCTCCAGGTACCGGAAGCATCCCTCCACATGGTCATTCACCATCCCGCAGGACTGCAGATGGGCGTAAACTGTCACCGACCCCAGATACTTGAATCCTCTCTTCTTCAGATCCTTCGCTATTCTGTCCGACAGCCCGTTCCTCGCCGGAATCTGCCCTTTCTGATGCCCCATATACAGAATCATCTTACCTTTAGAGAACCCCCACAGATACTCGGAAAACGTGCCGAATTCCTCCCGCACTTTCAGGAAGCACCGGGCGTTGTGGATCACTGCTTCCACCTTGCGTCTCGACCGAATCATCCCCTCCGTATCCAGAATCCGCCGGATGTCCTCCTCCCCATAGGCCGCCACCTTCTGAAAGTCGAACCCCTCAAAACACTCCCGGAATATCTCCCGCTTCTGGATCATCATATTCCAGTTCAGCCCGCACTGCATGGCCTCCATCATCAGGTACTCGAACTGCTTTCGGTCGTCATGCACCGGCACGCCCCACTCCTCGTCATGGTACTTTACCATTTTCTCATTGCACAGACACCATCCGCACCGTTCCATATCTGCCCTCCTGCCTGGCATCTAAAAGCTTGCCATCGTTACATCTCACTCTCATTTTTCCAGAAAATCCAGAATCTCCTCCACATACACCCTCATATGGCTGTCATCGCTCATATAAATCTCATGCTTCGTCCCTGGCATCGGCACCATCCGGGCGCTTTTTACCTGTCCTGTGAAGATTTCCTGAGCCCCTTTGTCCACATAGTCGTCCTGTTCGGCCTGGAACACCAGCACCTTCCCCACGATTTTCCCGCAGTTTTCCTTATTCAATATGTATTTCGACATTCTGGCGGCCTCCCGAAGCCAGGAATAGGAAGCGCCGTTGGTCTGGAAGTTCGGCTGGCTGCGCCTTTTTCCGGCATAATATTCATACCGTTCCGCAGAGGTGGCGGCGCTGGTTTCGAAGGTCTCGTCCCCCCGATAAGCGTGATGCCCCGGAACGTAGGTTGCTCCCTTTCCCAACATGACCTGGATTTCGGCAATCCCCCGGGCTATGCCCAGGGGAATCCCTCCCGTCAGCGGCCGTATCATAGGCGAGCTCAACACTGCGCCCTCGAAGACAGAAGGATGCCATTCCATGAATGCCGCGCCTATCCCGCCGCCCATGGAATGGGCGTACAGATACCTGGGGAGCCCCTTGTCTTCCCGGTCTGCCACCTCTGTCGCCAGATAGTCCAAATCGGAGAGATACTGTTCAAAGCGGTCGATGTGCACCAGCGACAGATCCTCCTGTCCCCTGGCAGAGCGCCCATGCCCCCGCTGATCCATGATGTACACCTGATATCCGGCCTGAAAGAAATAATAGATCATCTCAACGTATTTCTCGGCGGATTCAGAGAACCCATGAACCATTGCGATGACGCCTTTTGCATCCTCCCTCCGGTAGCTTTCATAATAGATTTTATCCTGACCATTATCAGGACAGAAGAAGCCGCTGTGCCTGTATTTTTTTAGAAAAGGGACCACTTCCTTCTCCATCCTGTCCCGGTAGTCTGTATCTGTGATAATTTCCATACGGTTTTCCGTCTCCTTATTAAGTTTGGCATCTGTCCCGCCAGTACCCGGACATGGGCATAGAATTTCCGGCCGCGAAAGGAATGCGTCCGTAAATCCTCTGGGACACTGGACGGGGCAGGTCACTTCGCGCCTTTCCGCAGAGCTTCCCCGATTTCTTCCATTTTTTCATCTGTCAGGCGGAATTTTTTACCAAAGAACAAAGCCGCGGCCGCCAGGCCGATTACCGGCAGCACCGTCATGGTCAGCCGCAGCCCCATCACAGACTGCACGGCAGCCACCGCTTCCGCTTCTGTATTGTCACTGATCTGGAACACCGCCAGGCAGACGGATGCCAATAGCGCCGCCACGCCGGAGGCCAGCTTCACCACAAAGGTCTGCATGGAGAAAATCACGCTCTCATCCCTGCTGCCGTTCTTCCACTCCCCGTAATCCACGCTGTTCGCCAGAAACACGGTGGTCAATATGGTCAGGAGCCCATTGGCCCCAAAGATGAAAAAGCCAGGTAGGAACAGCAGGAACACATTGGACATGTTCGTACAGGCCAGAATCAACAGCACCGCATACCCCAATACCGCCATGCCCAGTCCAGTGCGGAATACCTGGACGGTGGACAGAAATTTCCGAATCAGGGGATACAGCAGCATCATGGACAGAATCTGCACCCCGCCGCCAAAGGTATTGAACAGGGTATAGACATTCTGCCAGCCCTCGCCGCCGAAATCATATTTAAAGAAATAAATCACCAGATTGCTTGTGAGGTAAATGGAACAGTTGATCAGCACAATGGAAATCACCACAGTCATGGCCTGGTCATTGCGAATCAGCGCCCGGAACATGTCCCCGATGGAATTTACCGGCATGTCCACTGTGGATTTCTCCTTGATGCACAGGCACATCAGTACTGCCGTAAAGGCAAAGAAGACCGCCACAATCAGCGCGAACCATTTGAACCCGATCCTTTCGTTCCCCTTTCCCAGGAGATACACCGCCTGCATGGTGATTACCGTCACCAGCGCGCTGCCTATGCCCGCACATGTCCTTCCCAGGGTGGAAAGGCCCTCCCGTTCCCTGCTGTCCCTGGCAAAGGCCGGAATCATGGACCAGTAAGGGATATCCATCATGGTGTAGGTCACGCCCCACAGGATGTAGGCGGCGGAAATATAGACCAGAAGGGGATTTCCCTCCAGTTCCTCCGGCACCGCGAACATGGCGTAAAGCACCAGCGCATTGACGATCGTCCCGCTGAAAAGCCACGGCCTGAACCTGCCGAACCTGCTCTTCGTCCTGGCCACCAATATCCCCATCACCGGGTCGTTAGCTGCGTCGAACACCCTGGCCGCCAGCAGCAGAATGCCGGTGAACACCGCGCTGACTCCCAGGATATCTTCATAAAAGTACAGAATATAGCTGGCTGTCAGCATGTAGACCATATCCTTCCCCACTGCCCCGATGCCGTATGAAATCTTTTCTTTCGCTGTTAAGTTCATTTCATGCCTTCCTTTCTACTTTATTTTTTAGTGATAGATGAAATCTGTCCTGTGTTTTCCATCTTCTATCATATCATTTTCCACTGACATTTGTCCATAAACAGAAAAGTCAAACAGCTTTGACGCTCAAAAATATTTCATAAAAAAACCTCCCTTTTTATGGGAAAATGCGAGATAATAGAATTGACCAAAAAACTATTTTTTCGCACACCCATAAAAGAGAGGAGGTCTTACCATGAAGCAGGAATAAAAATAATGCGAAAGGATACAAGGGAACACCTGGAGCAGTTGGAGCTCGCATGCGAACTGGCAAAGCTGATCCGGCACTTCTTCCCAGGCCTTGTGCCGCTGCTGAAGAAGCTCCCAGACCCAAGGAACCAGAGCTATACCACATACCCCGGGGCGGTCCTGCTGATGACCCGCATCCTTTCCTCTATATTCTACATCAGCAGCATGAGGAAGACAAGTGAAGAATTCAATTCGGACACGGTAATTGAAAATGTGTGGAGCCTTTGTGGGGAGGAGCCGGCCGTGGACGAACTCCCATACTGGGAGGCCATCGACCACTATCTGAAGCGGATGGACCCATGTGGGCTATAGGAGGCCATAAACAGCCTGTGCAGCAGACTGCTGCGCAGCCGTGCCTTTGAGGACATGCGCATCAGGGGGAAGTACCGGCAGGTCATCATCGACGGGACGCAGCTATACAGCACGCGGGGGGAGCTGGATGGAAATAGCCTGTACCGCATCCACCAGAAAGGGACGGAGGACGAGTACCAGGAAAGCTATTATTATGTCCTGGAAGCGAAGCTGGTGCTGCATCCAAAAATCATCGTAAGCTTCCAGACGGAATTCGTGGAGAACGAGGACAGGAAAGAGATGGAAAATCAGGACTGTGAAACCATGTGAACCTGGTGGAATACGGGTCATACAGGAAGCGTGTTTATAAAAAAGGGAAGCGAAAAGGGGAGACCGAGGAGGAGCAGAAGTGCTTCTGGTTCGCCACGGATTTTCCTGTGGGCAGGAAGAACGTGGCGAACCTGGTGCAAAGAGGAAGGATGCGGTGGAAGATAGAGAACGAGGGGTTCAACACGCAGAAGAGGCAGGGGTACCATCTGGAGCATCAGTACAGTAAAGACTACCAGGCGATGAAGAACCATTATTACCTGACGCAGATCGGCCACATGGTGGCGCAGGCCATGGAAGCATGGGAGAAGCTGTGGAGCCAGAGCAGACAGAGCAGGGAGCAGAGGCATCAGAGGGTGCTGGAATCATTCAAGAAAGTGCGGCTGAAAGAAAACAGGGAAGAGATTGCAAGAAGAATCCAGATCAGGCTGGAGCCAGAGTAAGGCAGAGCGTTGGAAGGGGGTGATGGCGGGACGGAAGGGAACAGATAAAGAAGCATATCGGGCAGAGTGGGGAAAACAAAAAATCCTGATGCTCTAAGAGAAGATATAAAAGTTTAAGCGTCAAAGCTGCCCACACACAGAAGCAGATTTGACAACCACAGACCCGGATGCTATACTTTATCACGAATGTCATACAAATAAACACATCGTAACGCAAAGGAGAAACACCCCAATGATTCGAAAACATAAAAAATCCCTGCTCGCCAAACAGGGAACCGTTCTGCTTCTGATATTGTCCCAACTGGCGGCCCTCACCGCCTGCGGCGGGAGCGGCGCAAAGGCCACCACCATGCACCTGATGCGCACCAGCGGGCAGGTAGCCGTCTCCGACGGTGACGGGGAGGACGTGGCTCTGCTGGAAAATCTGGGGCTGTACAGCGGCTACGGAGTGGACACCCGCCTGGAGAGCTTCGCCTGGATCGACCTGGACAGCGTGAAGCTGACCAAAATGGACCAGAACAGCGAGATTGCCATCCAGAAAGAGGACAGGCAACTGGAAATCGAAGTCAAGTCCGGCTCCCTGTTCTTTAATGTCACCGAACCTCTGGCTGAGGATGAGACCATGGATATCCGCTCTTCCAGCATGGTGGTGGGCATCCGCGGCACCTGCGGCTGGGTGGAGGTGCCGGATGAAAGCCAAATGAACCTCTATCTGCTGGAGGGAAAGGTGGAATGCTCCGCCGGGAGCCAGACTTCTCAGGTGTCCGCCGGGGAGATGGCTTCCATGACAGAAAACGGACAGATTGAGGTGCAGCCCTTTACCGCAAAAGATGTCCCCGCCTTCATCGTGGAAGAGGTGGAACTGGACAGCGCCCTTGCCCAGGCCATCCTGGAGGCCTCCGGCCTGGACATCCTCCATCCGGCAGGTCCGGTGGAACTGGCCCTGGAACAGTACCGTGCCATCGTCAGCCAGGCAGATACGTATGACTACGATTCCGCGGATGAACCTACAGGCGCTTATCGGTACGCGTTGGTGCCCATGACGCCGGGTGCAGAGGCGCCCGCCCTCCTCCTGGAGCAGGACACTGCCTTCGGAATCAGCTCCATCCTGGTATTCCAGTACGACACAGACAGCGACAGCGTCCTCCAGGCCGCTGATACGCTGTCAGAGGGAGTGGGCGGCGCCGGAGGGTATAGGGGCAGCCTCTCCGCCGCAGGGGACGGGAACGGCCTTCTGAGCACAGAGTTCAGCAGCGGGACTGGCATGGGCTCCACCTCGCGCACCACCCTGGACGGTGACAGGCTCCGGAGCGAAGTTATCTGGGAGGGCAATATCTTTGACGATACGGACATGGCTGCGGATGAAATCGGCTTTCTGGACATAGACTGGCACGACATCGGCGACACCGCTGCCCTGGACAGTTGGACGCCGGGCGCAGCGCCTGCGGAACCTGCACCTACAGAGCCGGAGGATGCCCAGGACACCGAACCCGCACAGCCCACGGACGGAGACCGTATCGTGTTCACGGGGACGCTTGGAGCCTACAGCTACAGCGATGTCCTTGCGCTTCAGGAAATCCCCGATCCAAATCCTGGCAGCGACCAGGGGGAGACATACTGGCTGATTGTGCTGGATACGCCCCAGGGTATGACGCTGCGCAGCGGGGACGGATCGGGCAGCTATGAGGGAGAGGTCAGCCTGATTGACGTCACCGGAGCCGATGGGCTGGAGCAGTACATCGGACAGAGCCTGACCGTCAGCATCGATGCCGACGATACCTGGTGGCCCAGCGATACTTCGCTCCCCATGGGACAGCCCCGCACATCCGATGTCAATGTATTACAGTAATATAGTCATTTCTTCCATGGTTATGGACAGGGGCGCGGGACAGAATCCTCCCGCACCGCTCCATACCCGTCCCCCGCTTTCATCCGTACAATCTCCAAATCAGGAATCATTAGGGCAGTACAATGCAATATTCCAGCAAAAAATCACCCCGGCCTCCGCAGCGGGCATTTCGACAAAGCCACTTTCCCCGCTAGCTCCTCCAGCCCGTTGTCCCGCAGGTAATCCTGCAGGATTGACTTGGACTGGGTGGATTCCGGCCCTATGATGATCTCCGGCACCAGCTCCTCCAGCCCTATCCCGATCTTCCCGCACATGCCCATCAGATCCAGGGGATAGTATTTCTTGATCCGCTCCGTGGTGATATGATAGCATGGCTCCACCTCAAAGTATTCCTTCACGAAGGGAGAGACCACCAGCCTTACCTCCCGCTCCGAGAGAAACGAGGGATGCTTGAAGGCAGCGGAGCAGCTCCAGGCGTAGTTCATGGCCTTCTTGATGTCCGGGTTCGTCAGGGACAGCTCCTTCCCCCGCTTCACCAGGCGGTAGAACACCCCGGTCAGGTTATGGCCGGCCATGTCGTCTTGGTAGAACACGGTCTGGAGGGACAATGCCCCTGTGGCCATCCTCTCCAGATGCCTGCCCTGGAAAGCGATGCATACGCCCCTGCCCCGGTTCCCGTACCGCTCCCACTGGGCCGCGTCGTCCCGGTGGAGGGAGAAGCACGCCGCGTAGGCGGAGTAGTAGAATTCCTTCTTCAGCTCCTCCTGGAAAAGCTCCCTTACCCGCTCTGCCCGCTGTATATCCCCTTCGCTTTCCAGGCGCTTCGCCACCGCATCGCACAGGCCGTCCATAAAGTAACGCATTTCCGCGGCATCGTTCATATTCAGCACATTGTTCACCCGCAGCTGGGCATGGTGGAGCATGCCGTCCAGAGCCTGGTAGTCCGTATAGTGATAGAGGATGTGGTTCTCGTATTCCTTTTCCATGTAAGGTATCCCCGTTTCCCGTGCCTTTTCCTTATACTGCTTAACGATTTCACTTGCCATGAAACCAGACTGCATAACGCTGACTGGTTCAATCACATGATTGCAATAGGCAGTATTCAGCGTTATGCAGTATAATATGCTATAGCATGCCGCATTTTACCCCCGCAATACGGAATCCCGGTATATCACCGGCGGGTTCACATAAGTCAGCTCATAGGGCGCGTCCCCATGCTCCATACGGTAGACGATCTGCATGGCCAGGCGCTTCCCCAGCACCCCGGTCTGCACCTCCGCCGTGGTGATCAGCTTGCCCACGGCATATTCATCCCGTCCGTCATACCCCGTCACCACGATTCCCTCCGGAATCCGCTCCCTGTGCTCCGCAAAGTAGAGCTGCATGGTATGGGCGATGAAATCGCTGGCGCAGATGAAGGCGTCCGGCAGCCTTTCCAGGGAATCCAGAAAGCCGTTTATCTCCCTGCTATAAGAAAAGATGCCGATCCGGCCCGTAAGGCACAGCTCCTTCTCCACAAGCAGTCCATGGTCTTCCATGCATCGACAGAACCCCTCGAATCGGTCATAGTTCGTGCGGGCATACTGGATGTCCCCCACGAATCCGATCCTCTTCAATCCCCTCTCCACCACGGATTTCGTGATCTGGTACGTGCTGTGGAAGCCCTCCAGCAGGACCAGGTCCCCCTGCAGCTCCCCGAACTGGATTTCCGGCACGGTATCCAGGAATACCTTCGGAATGCTCAGCTGGCTGATCTGCCCTATCATCCGCTTGTCGTACACATTCAGGACAATAGCCCCCTGCACCGTCCCGTTGGACAATACGGATGGCATCCTGAAATCCTCGGAATAGTTGGACGGCACATAGGTATACATGAGATTCACATTGTGGCGGGACAGCTCCTGGGCCGCCCGATGTATGATGGTGGTCCAGAAAGTGGACGAGTTGGGCCTGGACACGATCAAGGAGACGTTCTTCTCCAGAACCCCGTCGTCAACCTCCGCAAGCCCCTTCGTATAGCCCAGCTCCTTTGCCTTTAGCAGAACCTTTTCGCGAACGCTTGCAGACACATTTGTATAGTTGTTGAATACCTTCCACACGGTGACCCGCGATATCCCCAATGCATCGGCGATATCCTGCATCGTTACTTTGTTCATAGATTTCTTCTCTCTTGCCATACCGTTGTATCTTTATCCCCATTTTAACATATTTAACTTTTCTTAGCAACAGCTTTAACAATACTAGCAAAATTGAGCAAAAATGCGGCCTTACCGGCATATTCGCCAGGCCTGGCCGCATCTCGTCCTATCATTCTGCCGTACCGGCCATTACCTCCCGCAGGATGCCGCCGTCATCTCAGACAGAACACCCTGGCAATCGGCGCTTTTCTGTCACCGCTCTGCTCCAGCGTCACATAGAAGCCATCCGTCTCTCTCTCCACGGATACGACCCTCTCGTCCCCCATGGCCGTGACCTCCCGGAATTCTCCGGTATAGGGAATCCAGACCTTGTCCTCCACAGGCCCATCCTCGCTCTCGAAGCCCTGGATGGCGTAGACAGCGCCGTCCTTCTGGGTGAATCCGATGCCGTCCTTCTTGTAGGGCGCGCACACCCGGGTGCCGTATATGGCCTCGCCGTACCTGCCCAGCCACTCTCCCATGCCCTTCAGGGTACGCACCGCGCCCTCCGGCAGCCGTCCGTCGGGCTGGGGCCCTACGTTGATGGCCAGGTTCCCGCCCTTCACCACGATGTCGATCAGAAGGTTGATCACCTCTCTGGGGGACTTGTAAGCATCCTCGTACCGGAAGGAGAAGCTGGTGCCCAAAGTGATGCAGCTCTCCCAGGGAATGGACAGGGGCTCATCCGGCACGCACTGCTCCGGTGTCACGTAGTTCTCGTAAGGCCCGCCGATCGTCCTGTCCGCGCAGAGCATCCCCGGCTGGATCTTGCGGATCTCCTCGATTACCTCGCCCAGGCGGATGTCCTGGCCGTTCCCGGGATGCACCCAGCCCGCGTCGAACCACATGGCGTCCAGCTTGCCGTAGTTCGTCCCCAGCTCCCTGATCTGGTTCTGGGTGAAGGTCACGAACCGCTCCCACTCCTCGGGATTCTCCTTAGGGTCGTAGGAGGGGCCCCTGTACTTGAATTTCCCCCTGGGGGTGTCGTCCTTCCAGTAGCTGTCCACATGCCAGTCCGCCTTGGAGAAATAGGCGGAGATGCCGATTCCCCGCTTGCGGAAGGATTCAAATAAATGGGCGCAGATGTCCGCGTACTTGTGGGTGTGGAAGGGGCAGTCTTCTGCCGTTATCTTGTAATCGGAATACTGTGTATCCCACATGCAGAACCCGTCGTGGTGCTTGGTGGTGAACAGGACATAGCGCATGCCCGCCTCTTTGGCCAGGTCGGCCCATTTCTCCGGCTCGAAGCGCAGGGGGTTGAAGGTCCTGTTCAGGCCGAAATACTCCTCCTTGAACTCCTCCCCGGTCACCTCCCAGTCGATGCCGCCCCTGGACCAGTCCGCGTCCCCGTCGCTCAGGGCCCAGGACTCCACCACGCCCAGCTGGGAATAGGGGCCCCAGTGCATCATCAGGCCCAGCTTCTGGTCCCGGAACCACTCCAGTTTCTTCAGCACCTTGGGATCCTCAGGCCATACATAGGCCTCCTCCGTGCTGTAATTGTGGACGCCGTCCACTACCATCTCCTCCGCGGCCTGCTCTTCCTGCAGGGCCTCCTCGTTCTGTAGCACTTCTTCCATAATTATTGCATGCCTCCGGAAGGCAATGCCTTTCCCCCGGAGGCTTCCTCCACTTCCTCAGATAATATCTTCCCGAAGGTCCCCGCCGCTTCTTACGCTTTTCCAGACGGCCAATCGGGCAAAGGCCGTAGATTCTTCCGGAATGCCGGCGCATGACGGCAGGGACGAACATCGTCTCCCCGGAGGCCCGTCGGGTGATGCACGGATGCCTCCGGTTCATAGTCTCATGTCTCTCAGATTCAGATTAGCGGATATTTCTTCATCCAGCCCATCAGCTCGTCCACCGTGGTGAAGGCCAGGCCTGTCACTGTGTCGGCGCAGCCGTAGTAGATGGCGATGCGCCCGGTCTCCGCGTCCGTCAGCGCAGCGCAGGGGAACACCACATTGGGCACGTCACCGTTCTGCTCGTAGAGCTCTTCCGGCGCCAGCAGATAGTACCTGGAGCGCTGCTTCACCTTCCAGGGCTCCTCCAGGTCAAGCAATGCGCAGCCCATGCGGTACACATAGCCGCTGCAGGTGCGGAGCACGCCGTGGTAGATCAGGAGCCACCCCTCGTCCGTCTCGATGGGGCAGGGGCCGGGGCCAATCTTCATGGACTGCCATGCGGAGAAGTCCCCGCCGTAGGTGCCCATGACGAACCTGTGGTGTCCCCAGAACTCCAGATCCGGGCTCTGGCTTAAGAAGATGTCGCCGAAGGGCGTATGTCCCGTGTCGCTGGGCCTGGACAGCATCATGTAGCGGCCGTTTATCTTCCTGGGGAAGAGGACGCCGTTCCTGTTGTAGGGCAGGAAGGCATTCTCCAGCTGATAGAATGTCTTGAAGTCAAAGGTGTAGCCTACGCCGATGGTGGGGCCGTGATAGCCGTTGCACCAGGTCACATAGTAGCGGTCCTCGATCCACACCACCCTGGGGTCGTAACGGTACTCCCGCTTCGTCACCTCAGGATCCTCGCCCACGAAGGTGATCGGCTCATAGCTGATGTCCCAGTGGATGGCATCCTTGCTGAAGCCCACGAAGATGTCCATGCTCACGGACATGCTGTCGCAGCGGAAGACCCCTGCGTAGCCGTCCCCGAAGGGCACCACCGCGCTGTTGAAGATACTGTTGGAAATGGGAGTGTCATGTCTGCCGATGATCGGATTCTGGGAATAGCGCCATACGGGCTTGTCGAATCCTTCGGGCTTCTCCTGCCAGGGTATCCCCGGCAGAGCATTTCCAATGATTTTGCTCATAGTATGAACCTCCTTGTCACATTAATATACTCTCGGAATCCCCAGGCTGCTGTTCCCGGGTTTCCTCCATCATTATAATATATTGCGTCTTTCCTGTGAATCACGTTTTGTCACAAATAGGTTACATCTTACATTAAGCCCTTTACTTGCGGGCTTCTATGAATCCCCGGCATGTTTTGGAAAAAAGGGCCGCAGCCAAGGCTACGACCCTCTTTCGCTTGCGATACGATTATTCAGCTATGGTCTCAACACCCTTAATTCTCAGGTACTCGTCAAGTCCAAGGCCCTCGAAGCCTGCCTTGTACTCTTCCCATACCGCATCGTCATTGACATCCTGCTCGCCGGAGATGAACCTTGCCTGATTCTGGCTGAAGTAATCCCTGATGGCGGAAGCATACTCGGAGTACATCTCCACGTCATCCTGATTAATCCAGGAAGAAGGAATGACTTCCTTGGTCAGGTTGGGCTCATATGTAGTCTCCACGGCCTTCTTCTCGTCATAGTTCGGGTTGTCCTCAAGGAACTTGTAGCCGATCGGAAGGAACTTGGGCAGGGACTGAGGCCACAGGTTGGACCAGCCCACCTTTTCCTGGGTTTCAGCATCCAGTGTATTGACGTCGATTGCACGGTACTGATCCGTTCCCTCCTCCTTGAAGGTCACGACACCCACAGGGCCTCTGTTGCAGCCGATGCCGTTCTCCAGCTCGAACGCGTTGTCGAACCACCTTGCGATGATTTCGGGATGCTCAGCCTTGTCGGTGATGACAGCCTGTGTCCTGTACACGGAGTTGCCCGGCGTGTCGCGCAGCCAGATGCCACCGTTCGCGGTGTTCAATACAGGCATGACGTCGAACTCGCTCTTCTCAGGAGACTGAGGGATTCCGGAGAACTCGCTGGAGCCGTAGGCGATGGATACGCCATACATGTCCTTGTTGCCCTTGCCCTCCCAGGTAGCGCTGTCCTGGGTGAAGATTTCCTGGTCGATCAGGCCCTTGGCATACATGCCGCTGAGCCAGCTCAGGCACTCCCTGTACTCGCTGCTCATTGCCGCGTAGACCACCTGCTCGTCCTTCAGGCCAAAGCCGGTCTTGTCCATGGGCAGCCCGAAATAGCCGGTCATAGCTTCCAGATGCTTGTTGTTAGGGTCTGCGGAGAAGGGGATTTCATCGGTGGCATCTCCGTTACCGTTGGCATCCTGCTCCTTGAATGCTGTCAGAACTGCCTCGAACTCCTCTGTAGTGGTAGGCATCTCCATGCCAACGTTCTCCAACCAGCGGCCGTTGATGAAAGGGCTGTAGCCTACGCTGGTGTCGCCGCACACATAGGGAATCGTATAGATATGTCCGTCGGGCGCGGTCATCTTCTCCCTAACGCCGGGGAGATCCAGAATCTCCATGATTCTGGGGCAATACTGCGCAAAGATGTCCTCCAGGGGGATGAACACGCCCTGCTCCACACCGTAGGTCAGGATTTTGGAGTCATCCAGAATCCAGCCGCCGATTACATCTGCGTAATCACCAGAGTTCAGAGCCAGGTTCATCTTCTCTGTGGCATTCTCATTGGCAAAAATCTGCAAATCTACCTTCACGTTTGTCTGCTTCTCGAACTCATTCAGCATGTAGAACTCGCCGGTGGAGCTGGAGTCGTCACAGAAGATGGAGAAGGTATAAGCTCCCTCGTCTACGATGGGAAGTCCCTCCGCATACATAATTCCGTTCACCTTGCCGTCCGCGTCCACCTCTGCGGCCTCCGCGGAGGATTCTCCGTCTGCCGCGTCCCCGGCATCGTCCGCATCCCCGGCATCATCCGCTTCGCTACCCCCCCTGGATGATTCCGCGTCATTGCCGGAACCGCCATCGCTGCCGCAGCCTGCCAGCGAAGTGACTGACATTGCCGCCAGCAGCAGTACCGCTACTAACTTTCTTTTCATAATAACACTCTCCTTTTCTTTTTTATACCAAGCGGCCTTCACCGCCTCGATACCATATCTTTTTGCTCGTTTCATATCTGACCATCAACCCTTTACGGATCCGATCATGACGCCCTTGACGAAATGCCTCTGGATGAAAGGATACAACACCAGCACAGGGATACTGCTTATGATGATCAGGGAATACTTCATCAGCTCCACCAGCTCCTTCTTGGCGTTTAGGGCTTCCCTGGCCTCCGGTGTGCTGGCCGCCTGCTGCAGCGCCGCCTCGTTGGTGATCAGGATGCTGCGCAGCACCAGCTGCAGCGGGAACTTATTCTGGTCGGACATGTAGATCAATGCGGAGAAGTATGAGTTCCAGTGGCCCACGCCATAGTACAGCACCATGATGGCCGTGATGGCTCCCGACAGGGGGAGGGCAATCTGGAAGAAGAACCTGCCCTGTGTACAGCCGTCAATCTCCGCCGCCTCATAGAGCTCCTCCGAAATATTGGACTTGAAGAAAGTCCTGGCCACGATCATGTTGTACACGCTCAGGGAGCCGGGAAGGATCAGGGCCCACATGGTGTCCAGGAGTCCGCATGCCTGCACTACCAGGTAGGTAGGAATCAGGCCGCCCCCGAAGAACATGGTGATGACGTAGAATATGGTGACGATTTTCTTGCCGGAGAACCTGTCTCTGGACAGCGCGTAGGCTGTGGGCAGGGTCACCGCCAGGTTCACCAGCACGCCGCACACCGTGTACAGCACGGAATTGAAGAAGCTGCGCACAATCAGTTTATCCTCGAACACTTCCAGGTAGCCTCTGAAGGTGAGCCCCACGGGGTGCCATACCACCTGGCCGCCGGATACGGCCTTGGGATCGCTGATGGAGGATATGATGACCCACCACAGCGGATATGCCACGATCAGCAGCAGCGCGGTAAGGATGATGAAGATGATCGTATCGAAAATCACATCCTCCTTACAGCGGCGTATATTTTTTTCCACTTCGATTTCTCTCTCTTTTTTCATGTTCTCACCCCCCTGCCTAGAATAAGCTCGTGCCGGACATCTTATCTGCCGCCTTATTGACGATTATGAGGATTACCAGATTGACCATTGTATTGAACAGGCCGATAGCGGACGAGTAGGACATATTGTTGTCGATCATACCGACCTTGTACACGTAGGTGGATATGATTTCCGAAACCGATGTGTTCAGGTCGTTCTGCAGTGCAAAGGCTTTCTCGAATCCGATGGAAAGGATGCTGCCGCAGCTTAGGATCAGCTGGATTGTAGCCGTGGGCAGGATCGACGGGAAGTCGATATAGCGTATAATCTGGAACTTGGTGGCGCCGTCGCATTTCGCCGCCTCGTGCAGCTCCGGGCTGATGCCGGACAGCGCCGCGAAATAGATAACGGAGCTCCATCCCATGCCCTGCCATACCCCGGACCAGACATACAGATGTCTCCAGTACTCTTTCTTTGCCATGAAATTGATCGCTTCCCCGCCAAAGCTCTTGATCACGGTGTTGATGATACCCACGCTGGGCGACAGGAACAGAATCAACATACCGCACATGACGATGGTGGAGATGAAGTTCGGCGCGTATGTAATGGTCTGAATCACCTTCCGGTATCTCTTATGCCGGAACGCGTTGAGCATCAGCGCCAGTAGAATCGGGATAGGGAAGGATACGATCAGGCCGTAGATGCTCAGGATCAATGTATTCGACACTGTCCTCACAAAATACGGCGAATCGATGAAGCGCTGGAAATAGCGCAGCCCTACCCATGGGCTCCCCCAGACTCCCTGCTTGGCGTTGAACCTGCGGAACGCGATCTGCACGCCGTACATGGGAATGTAGCTGAAAATGAAGGTCAGGATGATTCCCGGGATACAGAACGTCCACAGTGACCAGTCCTTCTTCAGTGTCTCCAGAAAACTACGCTTTCTGGGTTGGATGGAACCTGTTTGTTTTCCTTTCGTTTTCATATGTTCACCCCTTTGCATATTTTGAGTGGCATAGCACCTGTGTCTATTGTATGATTTTAATAATCAAAATGTCAAGATGAATTTAACAAAAATTTTCTTTTTGTTAATTATATGAAAAATTACTGTATCTTTTTTCTAAAATCGGGCCGTTTTTTTGTATATATTATCCAAAGCATTTTTTCCCGATTTCGATTTCGGCTCGGTTTCAGTCTTATATTCTGCCAATTTGCCCTATTTTCGGTAAATGACGAAAAGGAATCGGACAGTTTCCTGTGTGATTGCCTTTAATATTTTGTTAACTTACTTTACAATAGAAGGTAGTGGGTTTACTTCTCTCTGCCTCAATGGTATAATGCTGACACGCAAGGTCATATCCACAGGATGCAGGACCAAAAGAAAGAGAGGACGCATATATGAGCACACAATACCGCATCCCTGTCCCGGCGCTGGGCTTCCAGCCCCCGGTGTACGCCTGCCGGTTCAACGACAAGGCGTTCACCCTGGACGGACGCCTGGACAAGGAGTTCTGGAGGGACATCCCCTTCACGGAGGACTTCCCGGACATCGAGGGGGCGATCCGCCCCATACCCAGGTTCCGCACCAGGGCCAAGATGGCCTGGGACCGTGAGAACCTATACATCGGCGCAGTGCTGGAGGGAGACGAGATCTGGGCCCACCAGCTGGAGCATGACTGCGTCATCTTCCAGGACAACGATTTCGAGATTTTCATCGATCCGGATTCCGATACCCAGGCCTATTTCGAATATGAGATGAATGCCCTAAACACCACCTGGGACCTGCTGCTGACCAAGGCCTATCGGGACGGCGGAAAGCCGATAAACGGATATGAGTTCCACGGAATGCGCTCTGCCGTTTACATCGACGGAAGGCTGAATGAGCCCGGATCCCACAACCGCTCCTGGTCTGTGGAGGTGGTCATCCCCTTCGCCGCCCTGCAGGAGTGCGCGGCGCAGAAGCGCCCGCCTGTGCCGGGGGAGTATTACCGCATGAATTTCTCCAGGGTGCAGTGGAAGGTGGACGTGGAGGGAGGGCAGTTTAAGAAGCGCATCTGCCCGGAGACAGGCAGACCCCTGCCCGAGGACAACTGGGTCTGGGCCCCCACCGGGGTGATCAATATCCATTATCCGGAGCTCTGGGCCTTTGTGTTCTTCGCGGAGAAGGGGCAGGAGGCGGGTGATTTCCGGATCCCGGAGGACGAGGGCCGCAAATGGGAGCTGCGCAAGCTCTATTATGCCCAGCAGTTCTGCCTGGACGAGACGGGCAGCTATACGGATGACATGGAGACATTAAAAGAAATCCTGGCCAGGATCGCTCCCTGCCAGGAGAACAGGACGGTACGGGATCTCGCCTACCGGATCGGCACCACGGCCCATGCCTTTGAGATCACCTGCCCCGCAGCGGACGGGCAGAACCTCCTGGCCATCTTCCAGGACGGCAGGACCGACGTGTATCCGGCTTGACGGGACTGACCGGTATCTCCGAAAATTTCCGAAAAAAGCCCTGCCCGGCAGATATGCAATTCTGCCGGGCAGGGCTTTATTCCCGCGAGCAATGAGTCAAGTGGGCATGCTTGCATGCACATTTGACGAA
>NZ_CAPDXS010000099.1:0-20385 GCF_948601915.1 uncultured Acetatifactor sp.
TTGTGTTGTACTACCATAGTATATTCCTCCTTGAATGAAATGCCTCTTCCTTGAGGCTATTGGGGTCTGGCTTCGTCCGGTTCGCACGTCCGGCTTCTCTCAAACCGATATCGGAATCTTTCCGCAATCGTGCGAATTGCTTCAATCTTCCGGGGATAAGCGGAAAACAGTCTGTCATTCCGACACAAAAATTCTGAAATCTGAATCTTTCTGCTTTCGCTCCACTGATAAGTATATCGGATGGATTCCCGATTATTTTAGTGGCTTTTACAATTTTAATGCAATCATGGACAAAAAGAACTGGCTGCAAGAAATCAACTCTGAAAAAAGCACGGTGCAGCGAGAACCGCACCGTGCTTTTGAATCTTCATTGCTTTTTCTTTTGTATCTAACCTACCACTACGAATTAGCCAAGCAGGGACAGTACGCCCTGGTTCGCCTGGTTGGACTGCGCCAACATTGCCTGACCGGCCTGAGCCAGAATCTGGTTGTTGGAGTAGGAAACCATCTGGGTAGCCATATCCGTGTCGCGGATTGCGGACTCTGCGGACTGGGTATTCTCCACTACGTTGTCCAGGTTGGCGATGGTGTGCTCCAGACGGTTCTGGACGGCACCCAGGGCAGCCCTCTGGTCGGATACCTTCTGCAGAGCGTCTGCTACGATGTCGATAGCCTTCGTTCCGTTGTCCACAGTGTCGCCGCCGATGTTCAGACCGTTGACCCCAAGACCTCTGGCACTCATCATGGAGATGTTCACGCTGATCTTGTTGTCGCTGGAGGAGTCGGCTCCTACATGCAGGCTGAAGTTGATGGCATCGTTCAAATCGGCGAAAGCCTCTACCTTAATGGCAATCGTTCCCGAAGTCTGATCGTAATAAGAAGTAACGGACTTCAGCTCAGAGCCATACTGGCGACGGATTGCGGATGTCAGCTGATCCATGCTGGTGAAAGCCTTTACCTCGCTACCATTACCATCTACATCCTTTGCTTCATTAATTGCCTTCACCACAGCACTGGCACTGGCCTTATCCTTAGATGCATCGTTAGCAGATGTGCTCTCAATCAATACATAGGTTGTATTACCCACAGTAATCTGCTTACCGCTGAACTTTGTATTTGTTGCCGCTACACCATCCAACTTAATACCGCTAAACTTACCATTTCCGCCCGTACTAGTTTTTGCCGCAAACTCTCCTTTAAATGCTGCATCAAAAGTAAGTTTTGCCGTTCCTGTCTGAGCATCAAGGTCAATCTGCTGCTGAGTAACACCCACGAAAGTAGCACCGCCTTTCTGACTTAAAGATGCCAAGCTAGTCGTCACCTTCGAATAAGTCAAGCTCCCCGCCACGCTGCCATTCGCACCCTTCAACAGATAAGTCTCATTGAACTTGGTGGTCGTAGAAACACGGTCGATTTCTGTGGTCAGCTGGTCGATTTCGTTCTGGATAGCGTTCCTGTCGCTCTCGGACATAGTGCCGTTAGCGGCCTTCACTGCCAGCTCGTTCATTCTCTGCAGCATGTCGTGCACTTCGTTCAGAGCACCCTCTGCGGTCTGCACTGCACTGATGCCGTCCTGGGCATTGGAAGATGCCTGGGTCAGGCCGCGAATCTGCTTCCTCATCTTCTCGGAGATAGCCAGACCTGCAGCATCGTCAGCCGCACGGTTGATGCGATAGCCGGAAGACAGCTTCTCAGTTGCCTTGGCCTGAGTCTTAGTGGTAAGGCCCAGCATACGGTTGGAATTCATTGCCGTTAAGTTGTGTTGTACTACCATAATATATTCCTCCTTGAATGAAATGCCTCTTCCTTGAGGCTGTTGGGGTCTGGCTTCGGCACGGTTCGCACGCCCGGCCTTCCCCGACCAAAACCGGATATCCTCCTGCAATCGTGCGCATTGATTCGGATTCCGATAGGATAAGCCGAAAACAGGAAATATGCGGACATACTCCTGTTTCAGCTATACTTAATACATATATCGGAAAAATCCGAAATTACTTTAGCGTTCAAAGGACTATTTTCCTGACGGTTCCCTAATTGTCCTGAAGCTTCCTTTGGATTTCCTCCTGAAGCTTTGAAATTTCCTCGTCTCCCGGCAGCAGAGCCTGAATCTGCCCCGTTACGGCAAGGGCTGTCTGGAATTCCCCAGCCTCTATGAGCGCGCGGATTTTGACTTTTATCTGCCTTGCGAGAACCTGGAATTCCCCGGCCGCCCGTCTGGACTCCTGCTGCTGCCGTTCCATCCGGGCATCCAGCCATATCAGGTACTGTTTCATGATACCGTCCAGCCCCGGCAGCAGTTCCCGAATCTCCCGGATGACGTTCACCGCCTGGGCATACTGCTGCTTTTCCGTCATTTCCAACAGGCTGTTTATGGCGTATGCGCCGCGGTACTCTTCGGGGAGCATCTCCGGCATGTCCTGAATGATTTCCGGCCGGTAAATCCTTTCACAGAGCGCTGTCCGGCATGCGGCGTATTCCCTGAGCCCCTCGATGATGCCCTCCATGGTTCCCGGGACTTCCGTGGGAATCCCGCTGCCGCCTTCCGTTCTGCTCCCTGTATCCGCATTCTCCTGTATGCCCGCACTGGCTTTTTCCTCCGGCGCCATCCCGTCTGCGCCAGCCCTGTCCATCGCCGCGGCTTCTCCGCTTGCCCGGCTGATGCCGCAGCCTGCCCTCCAGACCAGCATACGCGGGCTGTCCCAGTCCACCGTATCGGCAAACCGCTCCGTCCACCAGGCGGCCTCCCTCCAGGCGTATCTGCTGAAATACCACTCCACACCTCTCTCCCAGCGCAGGAACGGGACATGAGCCAGCACTCTCCCGTTGTCTCCCCCCAGGCGCCTCACAGTTTCCGGCAGATCCAGCGCTTTCATCATGGGCATGCTCTCTTCCATCACATTCCAGATTTCTGCCGCGGTTCTCTCTGCTTCCTCCGGGGTACAGCTTCCCGGTTTCCCCGCCCTCCGGCCTTCTCCATCCCCGAAAAACGCTGCTGTAGTCAGCCTGGCCAGCTTCAGGAACCAGTGCTCCCCAGCCACGTCCCCATATACGGCGGCGGCCTGGATCCTGTCCTCGAATGTCCCCCCTTGGCCGCAATTGTCCATCATGGTCTGCAGGACGAATTCCCGCCGATCCTCACAGTCCAATAGAATGCCGCACATCTCTCTATAATATCCTCTCCCGGGTTCCTCCGCCGTAAGCATCCGCTCCAGGATATCCCTGACCATCCCCACGTCTATGTAAGGCATCGCGCCCTCCCAGCCGATTCCCCGGAACCACTGCCATGCCAGGTCATCCTTGCCGAGACGGATGGCAGCTCTCACGGCATTGTTTAAAATCATGGCAAGGCGTCTCTCATGGAAACAGGTATTGGTGACGGGTGTCTCAAATTCCGAAAATTCCTCATCGTTCTTCCGATATTCCCGCCAGGCATTCCGGTAGCCTCCCGCACGCTCCAGACATTTGCCGTAAGCCCCCTGTTCCATATATGCCGTGGTGAGCCGTCCGGAGATCAGCGCCTTGGCCAGCCTGTCGAGAGAGCTGTCCTTCAGGTGCTGCTCCCCTCTCCTGACGGCATCCTCGAACCGCCCCAGCTCTATGTAGCAGTTGATCTCATTGGCATACAGGGAAGCCAGGCAGTGCCCATTCTCTACCGCCCCTGTCCCTGCCTTCGCGATGCTGTCCAGGGAAACCCTCAGGGAGGCCTCCCTGTCGCCTATGGAGTTGTACTCCTGGGCCAGCTGCATGGCATGCCGCATGTTGCGCGGCTCCGCTCCCATTTCCTCCTTCAGCAGGGTGATGTTGCGCAGGGCATGGGCCCGGCGCTCCTCCTCATTCCCATAGACATAGCCGTAATGATGCACATAGGCATCCAGCTTCTTCGGCAGTCCCGGGGCCCTGTTGAAACTCTCGTGGATCCTGTAGACGAAGCGGATGTCCGGCTCCAGGCGAATCATACGGCTGACCAGCAGATCTGCATATTCCGCGCCCTGGAAGTCCATATAGTTGCGCTGGGCGTAGAGCCCGAATCCATATGCCTGGTATTCTCCGGAATTGAAGAAACGGACAATGGGGGCTACGTCCTCGAACCATTCGTCATCGTCCAGGTACAGGAACCATTTTCCTTTTGCCCGCTCCAGCCCTGCGTTGCGCGCCGCGGAGAAGTCCCCGCACCACTCAAAATCGATGACCTGATCCGTGTATTCTTCGATGATGGCCCTCACCTCGTCCCCGCACCCCGTATCCGTCAGGATCAGCTCCGCGGGCAGCTGCGCCAGAAGGGGCTTTACGGAGTCCAGACATCTGCGAACGGTGTCCGGGCGGTTGGAGATCAGGATTGAAATTGTCAGCAGGATTTGCTTGTTCATCTGTTCCATGTTTTTTCCTTTTCTATGCTGTCTCACAACTATGTTATTTCGGCCGCTTAATGCCGCCCTTTCGCTTTAACCCAAAACCGTATAGGTAGAGCTCCGGCACATTGATTCTTCCGTCCGGGGACTGCATCACGATTCCCAGTTCCAACAACGCCTGCAAAATCTCAAAGCTGTTTTTCCCGGGCAGCCTGTCCCTTTCTTCCTGCCAATGTTCGGGAGAGAGGTATTCCAGAAATTCCTCCCTCTCCATCAGCATTGTCTTGCCCTTTAAGCGGTTTATGAGATTCTGCAGCCATCTGTACTCTTCATTGACCAGTTCCCGAACACGGTCTATGGACACCTCCCCCAGTGCGCCCTGCAGTCTGGAAGGCGCCAAAATCCTGTCCGCCTCCAGCGCCGCGATATCATCCGCATGTTCCAGCATCGCCTTGGCGGCAAGCACGAAACATTTCAAAAAGGGTCTGGGCGCCACCTGTCCATTGGCGTCCTGAATATGGTTCGGCACCCAGGCGTAGCTTACCCCTCGCTTTGGTACTTTGCCCATATACTTTCCTATCATTTTTTCAACCAGGCATTCATATGCTGCCTCCGAATTGCCAGGCAGATATCCTATGGCACTGTCCTTTTCTCCGGAAAGCAGTCCCGGCACTTCCTGCAAGTAAACCGTCAATCGCTCTATTCCGGCATTTGCCATACGCTTCACCAATAAACGGTATAGCGACAATGTGTCCCAGCTCAGTTCCAGATGATAAGCCCTCATTTTCGACGCATCTACAAACTGAAGCGCCTTTGCCTTATATAAATCGCTTCGCAGAAAAATCTTCGTCTTGATATTGGCCAGTCTGTTATTGTGCTGAAACCAGAAGTCCAGCAGACTCCTGATATAAGAAAACAGGTCTCCATAGCTGCTGCAGATACGATCCAGCTCATCATATACAATAGAAACGGATTTTCCTTTCTTCCCAAGGCAGTCATCTGCTTTGTCCAGAAAGCTTTCCCATTTTTCTCTTTGGGTATCCATTTCTTTCCACCATCTGGACACTTCACTGCCATGGTTCTGTAGCTCCTCTCTCAATTTGCTGCCAAAATATCGATCCGCCAGTTCTTTCACATCCATATCGTCTGCAAATCGGCGCAGCAGCACAGCACATACAAGCCCTCCCCAAAAGGAAGCCAATCGTTCCGGCTTCTCCTTTTTCAGAAGTTCATCGCAGATGCCCTGGGAAGGAAATGCCTTCGATTCAGCACCGGTGGCAATATATCCCACCAGGAATTCCCCCTTTTTCAAGCCGGTATATCGCTTCCTGTCTTTATCGCTTATGACATGCTCAAGCCCGCTGCAAGAAGTCAGCACACGAAACAGTTCCGATTTTCCAGAACCTCTGCCGCCAGTGATCAGGAAGACTTTTGGATCCGCCAGTTTGCCGTAACTTCTAAGCGGCAGGAAATTCTGCAGAATCGTCTCTTGGGGTTCATCCTCTCCTGCACCGTTTTCGGGTGCGCACTCCGAAATTCCTCTTAAAATCGCATTTTTTGCCTCAATCTCCATATCTGCACCTCATACGCGCTGCATGTCTCAGCTTCCAAACCAGCTTTCCATACGATCGGCAATCCGACTATAAGTCTCACCAGTCAGACTTTCTTTATAGGCCTCTACCTTCCGGTTCCCCTCCTGGCTACCGTCAGAATATAGTTCGATTCCCTGTAGAAGCTCGTCATTGAATGGAACCATTTCCGGATAATGTGCCTCCCCTACCGCCTCTATTCCTGGTATCCCTACATCCGCATCATAATAGTTTTCTACACAAATGGCATGGGACTTTTGGATAAAACGCTCTCTTGCTGCAGCAAATTCGGGTGCCATGCGTTTGGGACACATCGTATCCACAATCATAACAGGGAAATCTGCTGTATGCCTTTCTGCTATGGTACGCAGCACTTGTACAGTACCATCCCACGACTGTCTGCTGTCATTGCCGAACAACACCACACCATGGGGCAGCTGCGTCACTGTCACGCCGCCCAAATCATGGAATCCGGCTCTGGCATCCACCAAAATATAATCCGGTCTGTAGCTTTCCCTGATATCTTTCAATAGAGTCGCCATAGAATCTCTCAAATAATTTTCCCTGTTGTCCTGGTAATCAATACGAGCCAGCTTCTGCAAGTAATGGCGATCCACCTTCCCCGCAGACATCAGGAACAGATGGCCGTCTTCTTCGGAAAGCAATGCCGGATCGACCACATCCAGCACATAGTCTTCTATTCTTACGGCACTGTCCAGATTGCGCTCAATCAAATAGTCCAGAACTCCCCTTTCAATTGCTTCCTCCTCAAAGAAGAGTGTTGCAAGCCCAGGCGCTTCAATATCCGTATCCACCATCACAACATTCTTCCCCTGTTTTACGAGCGACAGGACAACTCCCGCCAGCGCTGTCGTCCTCCCCATGCCACCCTTAAAAGAATAGAATGTGACAACTTTAGTACCATTTTCAGAGACTGCCTCTTCATATGGCCACACGGATTCCTGAGAGCTTCTGTCAGCAATCCAGGCTTTTTTTGCGATAGGGCGCTCAGAAATGTAAAATTCGATGTCCCCCTCTTTTTTCCACCATTTGCGTTCTGTCTCTATCAGTTCTATTATCGGCTTCACCCTTGCAGCCGAGTGCTTCAATCCGCCTGATTGCTTTTTCCAGAATATCCTTCCACTGAAAAATCCCCCCATATCCCGTTCCAATGCCAGCTTAAAATCCGCTTCCTCTCCTGCGGATACGGATTGCATATTATTCATAAGAAAGGACACTTTTCCATAGACATCCCTGATTATGGTAACTTGTGTCAAGATATCCTTTTTTTCCCATGTACAGACAATTTGCAGTGCGATATCTAATGTATTGTTAAATACGACCATGCTCATCCTCCATATACCCATCCAGGCGCAGACTCGTTATCTCCCTTATCAGACTGTCTGTAGCATTGCGGCATTGTTCAGCATCTTCTTTAGAATATTTTCCATCCATATAATATCTTCTCTCCGGATGATTTCGGAACAAAATATCCGGAAGAACTATCTGCGACAATCTTAGTCCTGTAGCCGGATTCGTCATTGCCGCCAAATGGATATCTCCGGACAGCATCATAACCACATCGCGGAATAGTTCCTTTCCATAATGACTGTATTTCCTAACGATATCATCAGGGCAGCCAACTTTCAGTATTGCCTTTAAAGCACATTCAGCAGCAAACCCCTGCATACACACTGCATTATCATACTCTTCCTGTTCCTCTAATATTTCCCCGTCTATCCAGTGCCTAATGGCGGCATCATAAAAATCCTCGTTTGTAGTCCCCATTGTTTATTCCCCGCAAAATGCAATTATATTCATACGCGAACACGGTCAGATTGCCGTCTGGATATTTTTTGTCCAGAATGAAGATATTATATCATGCCCCCAATCCCTCCACAAGCCAATAAAAGGCATATTGCATGAAAAAGCCGCATCCGCACCCAATGGCGCAAATGCGGCTTCTTTGCCGTAATTCTAAACTTATGCTGATTACTGCAGCAAGGACAGCACACCCTGTGTAGCCTGGTTGGACTGGGCCAACATGGCCTGGCCGGCCTGGGCCAGAATCTGGTTGTTGGAGTACTCAACCATCTGGGTGGCCATATCCGTGTCACGGATGGATGCCTCGGCACTGGTGGTGTTCTCCACTACGTTATCCAGGTTCGCGATGGTGTGCTCCAGTCGGTTCTGGATGGCACCCAGGGATGCACGCTGGTTGGATACCTTCTGGAGGGCATCCGCGATGATGTCGATGGCCTGGGTTGCGGCATCGTCATCGTCCCCATTCATCATCAGGCCGTTGAGTCCAAGGCCTCTGGCGCTGAGCTGAGATATGTTCATGTAAATCTTGTTGTCATTTGAAGAATCAGTACCTACATGGAGGCTGACGTCTATGGCATCGTTCAGGTCTGCGAAGGATTCACATTTCAGGGCAATCGTCCCCAGCACATCATCATAGTATGACGTCACGGACTTAATCTCCGAACTGTACTGACGGCGGATAGCAGCTATCATGGAATCCATGCTGGTGAATGCCTTTATTGAAGTGCCTTTACCATCTGGATCCTTTGCATCGTTAATCGCTTTTACCACAGCACTGGCGCTGGCCTTATCTGCCTTGGAATTCACTGCGGATGTACTTTCAATCAGAACATATGTGGTGCTTCCTACGGTAATCTGTTTGCCGCTAATCTGTGTATTCGTGGCAGTCGAACCAGTCAACTTAATACCACTATACTTAGTTTTTGCTAACGTCGTTCCCGGAATAGGCGTATCAAATACCAGTCTTGCAGTTCCGGTCTGGGGATCGGGGGGTATATGGTTTGTACTAGTCTGTGTAAAGTTTATGCTATTACTTGTCAGGCTGGCAGCCACCTTCGAATATGACAAGCTGCCCGATACGCTGCCGTTAGCGCCCCTCAGCAGATATGTCTCATTGAATTTCGTAGTAGTAGATACGCGGTCGATTTCCGCAACCAGCTGGTCAACCTCATTCTGTACCGCATCCCTGTCGCTCTCGGACAGAGTGCCGTTGGCAGCCTTTACAGCCAGCTCGGTCAGTCTCTGAACCATATCATGCACTTCGTTCAGCGCACCGTCTGCAGTCTGTACTGCACTGATGCCATCCTGTGCATTCAAAGAAGCCTGGGTAAGGCCCCTGATCTGCTTCCTCATCTTCTCGCTGATGGCAAGGCCTGCCGCATCGTCAGCCGCACGGTTAATCTTGTAACCGGAAGACAGCTTCTCCGTGGCTTTCGCCTGAGAGGCAGTGGTCAGCCCCAACATCCTGTTGGAATTCATTGCCGTAAGGTTGTGTTTTACTATCATTCCCATAGTCCTATTCCTCCTTGAATAACTGCCGCTCCAGAAGCGGCTCGCCTCTTGCTTTTTATCAAATCAGCTGAACGACTGCCGGATGCCAACTAAGCAAAGCACATAAAAATGACAGCCCTCCCATCATTTAGCCAATTCACTTGATATGTATATCGGATATCTGTTCCGGATAATTTAGGCCATAGTGAAATTTTTCTAAAAATCAAAGTGGCTATCGCTTCTTCCTCGCAATAGCCCTCTGCTTCATGCCGCTGTTATTTCTTGCTGTCCAGGAACTGAGGGGGCATAACGGCCGATTTGCTCATATTCCTGTAATAGTTGATAGCTGCTTTGGATGATTTCCGCCCGTTCCGTATCCCGTCCCGCTCCTTGCGGAAATAGTCCTCGATGAGCTTCTTGTTGCGGGCTTCCTGGGCCTGAATCTGTACACTGGTGTCCGTGACCTCCGCGACCAGACCCTGCAGCCGCTTGATTTGGACCGCATACTGCTCCCGGTTTCCCTGCAGCTGCTCCGCCACCTTGGCATAGAGCTTCTCAAAGCCGCTGTCCAGGGCACTAAGCCTGTCAATCAGGGCGCCCTTTTCCTCGACATAGTCATCAAACTTATCTATGTCCGCGCTGTTGGACTGGAATAGCTCCTGCTGGCGCAGATTATACTGCTGGATTTCAGCCATGACCTGCAGCTTCTTCTTCAGGCTTTCCTCCAAAAGGGTCAGATAATTTTCTGTCATCCCCTCTACTCCCTGCCTTTCTTCATGACTTCTTTCCATGTGTCCCGAAGCATGCGCAGATGTCCGTTTATCTCCTCCAGGATTTCCTTCTCCTTCTTTATGTTGGCCTCAATCAATCTCTGGCTCAGATAAGTGTATATCCTCTCAAAATGCTCCGCAACCGGATATTTCATATCCAATGTCTGGCGGAGATAGTCGATGATGCGCTCTACCTTCCTTATGTTCGTGTGTGTCTTTTCGACATCCTTCTCCTCTATGGCCGCAATCGCTATATTGCAGAATTTAATCGCACCTTCATAAAGCATCAGCGTCAGTTCTGCCGGAGAAGCGGTCAAAATCTTACTGTTGTTGTACTGTCCATACGCATTGGGTAATGCCATATTGCACCTCGCCTTTCATCATTTCCGCTATCCTTACCGGGTGCCGCCAATTGTCTGAAATTGCCAGCCACAGCCCGGCGGAATCAGATTCCACCGGGCTGTGCGCTTCATGATTAAAGACATTCCTATCATCAGCCGCCCAGCAGGGACGTCACAGCGCTGGCATTGTTCTGCATCTTGGCCAGGGCTGTTTCCATTGCCGCAAATTTAGCATACCACTTATCTTCGTAATCTGCAAGCTTCTTTTCCAATTCTTTGATTTTCGCGGTATAGTCGTCGTACTCTTTCTGCATCTTCTTGTCTTCGTATGCAGTCATGGCAGAGCTGACGCCCTCTTCGCTCCTCATCATCTCGAACATCTTGTCTGACATCTTCTGGGAAAGCTTGGTGAAGAAGGATACCACTGTGTCAGGGTCATTGGCAATCATGGACTTCAGCTTGTCAGGATTATTGGCGGTATTCTCATCATCCGGGTCGCCGTCTATATGGTAGGCGTATCTCTCGTTGTCCTTGGCGACATAGTAGTTCAGGGTGCCGATGCCGAAGTTGGAGAGGTACATCTTCTTGCCGTCCTCCATCTCCACGCCTTCCATCATGATACGCTTCATTTCGCTGGCGAAGAAGCTCAGGGTGCTGTCCTTGCGGAGGATGGAGTCCTTAATCTTGTTCTCCCATTCCTCAATCTGGGAATCGGACATGGCCTCCTTCTCCTCGTCGGTGAGGGGCTCATAGCCCTTGGCGGCTTCCGCGTTGTAGAGCTTATCCATCTGGTTGATGACGGCATTGTACTCCTTGAAGAAGTTCTTCACCATGTCGTAGATGCCGTTGGTGTCATCTTCGGTGGTGATGGTGACGCTCTCGCCGGGAGCCGTGGTCGCGCTGACGGTCAGGGTCAGGCCGTTTATCTCCAATGTGTTCTTATCCGCCTTATACTCCACGCCGTTCAGCGTAACCTTGGCATCCGTTGCGTTATCCTTATGACCACTGTAGACAGCGCTGGAATTACTCAGCGTCTCATACATGTCCACTGCAGTCCTGATAGTGTTTTCAATGGAATCTTTACTTGCATCCGACAGGCCTGTCACACTGCCACTGGCGTCAATCACCAGATTGCTTTCTACAGACTTCAGGGAAGCTTCCGTGCTGTTCCAGTCAGACACAGTGGTATTCCAGTCTGAATTCAGATTTTCCAGCTCTTCTTTCTTTGCGTTTCTATCGTCCTCTGAAAGAGCGGGGTCATTTAGAGCCTTCTCATATGCTTTGTTAAACGCCTGCTGCATAGCGGTCTCAAAAGCCTGCTTTTGATCCTGATCCAAAGCATTATATTTGGCAGCATTAAAATCCGAAGCCGTCACATCGAAAGGCAGACTCGTTGCTCCCAGCGCATCTTTCAGCGCATCTTCCCATGCTGTCTTGACATCCGAATCATTCAGTACCGTTTTTATTTTAGTAAGATAGTCGTTTTGGTCAGTTTCTAAGTTTGCCTTATTGGCTAACAGCGTATCCCTCTCTGTCTTAAGTTTGCCCAGATAATTATTCTGTTCAGCGGCAATCTTAGCATCAACAGCCTCATTCAGCCCTGTTGTCACGCCAGACAATTTGTTCTTATTCGTGTTCCAATCCGCCCATAGGGCATTACCGCCTGAAAGGGTATCGCCTGCCGCAGCAATCGCTGTACTCAAAGCTTCATCGAATTTCTTTTTTTTGTCCTCAGCCAGCTTATTATATTCAAAATTGGAAGCCGTCACATCAATACCACTTCCAGAGATTGCTGTGTCCCACGCACTCTTAAAGCTTGCATTCTTTTGAAGGGTATCTTTGATTTTGCCAATCAGCGATTTCTGATCCAAAAGATTCCGCACAGTATCGTCATTGAATATACTTGCATAATTATCAAGGGCGCTGTCGTCCTTATAATCCAGTCCCAGCATCGCCATGGCTCTCCAGCCAGCCCCATCGTTGGCAATGATGGAGAAATCATTCTTCGTGCCCGAGCCCTTGGACGTGATATGGATTCTCCCATTGGCCTCGTCAAAATTAGCATTCAGCCCCGCCTCTTTCAGAGCAGTGACAAAGTTGCCTATGGTAGAATTCTCATCCAGAGTAATCTCCGCCACTCCATCAACAGTCTTCAGCCTCAGGCTGCCTTCCCCCATAGCATAGCCCAAATCGCTGAGCTTTGTTTTACTCGTGACAGGTTGACCGTTCGCATCCAGTCCGTTGCCCTCCGAATCAAAATTAGCCCCAATCTGTCCCCCTGTCAGGTATCCTGACCTCGCCAGCTGATTCACTTCCAGGCTCTGCACACTGTTCATGGCATTCTCGCCCGTAATGACGGACACAATACTGCTGTTGGACACCTTCGTGACCTTCTTCATATAAGAACTCTGGAAACGCATCTGAGTCAGGGACTTGTTGTACAGATTGACAATCTGCTTGTTCAAATCCTTCCACGCGTCCTGCTTATACTTCAATGTCTTCTGCGCCTTTACGGCTTTTGTTACCTTGGTCTTCTTGGCCGACACCAGCTGCTGGATAATCGATTCCGTATCCATGCCGGACATCAGGCCGCTTAATCTCATGGGCATATTCCTTCCATCCTTTCTATGTTCAATCTCTCATTCGGAACTGGCTGTCCCCATTGTGTCCCGCTGACTTCCGTCCTAAAACCTGTGCAGTGCTGCCCGCGAAGTCCGCTTCCATGCAAGAGGACAGCTCCGATGATATCCGGAATCTCTCAGCTCGCTGCCCCTGCGGGATGGCATTCCCTCCTGGATTACATCCTCTCGTCAATGAGGATGCCTGCCATCTCCCATACCCTCGCAATCATGTCCAGGGTCTTCTCGGGAGGAAGTTCTTTGATGACCTCCTTCGTGCTCTTGTCCACGATTTTGATGGTGACACGGTTGGTGTCCTCATGGATGCCGAACACTGCCTCGGAATTGGGCATCTTCTTGTTCAGGGTCTCCACGGCCTTGCGAATCTTCTCGTGATAGGCCTGCTGATCCTGGCTCTGCTCACCGTTGTTGGACTGGCCTTTCTCCCTGGCGCTCTCCACCACGCTGGTGGTCCTGTCCACGTACTCCACAGCCGCCGTGCCGCTGGCGCTGCTGTTCTCCGGCTTCTCCGCCTCCGCGGGAGCCTGTGGCTTCTGCACTACACTTCCCTGTGCCTGGAATGTCATTACGCTTGAAATAGGTTCTACTGCCACTTCCCACACCTCCTTGTATGTTTACATGCGCACATCAAGAGCATCCTGCTCGTTGATATTCCTTTGCGTCTAATTGTTTTATCGGAAGTTTTCTACAAAAAGTTAACCGGAATGCCCCAAAAATTGGTCTCATTCCGGTTACAGTTCGTTACATCATCCCCAGATTCCGCAGGGCCTCCATGCCATCCGCGTTCACGGCCTCCTTGTTGGCCTCCTGAATCTGCGTGTACACTTCCTTGCGGTAGATGGGCACGTCCCTGGGCGCGGTAATCCCTACCTTCACCTGGTCGCCCTTCACCTCCAGGATGGTAATCTCCACATTGTTGCTGATGATGATCGCCTCGTTCTTCTTCCTCGATAATGCCAGCATCCTATACACCCGCCTTTCCTTTTGCTGCCTGCAGGATATCGTAGACAGGGAATTTCACGGGGTAGCTGCTGTTCTCCACGATGAGCTGGCAGGCCTTGTGCTCATCGATGTTGATGATGATGGGGCCCTGGAGGTTCACGCTCATCTTCTTCAAATCGCCGGGAATGGACACTGTAACAAGCACCAGCAGGTTTTCCGCCGTGATGTCGCCGGCGCTGGCCAGCAGCTCGTCGTCCACCTCCGGGTCGTAGTCCGGCTTTACCACAAGGGGATCCATCACGGGCATGGCAAAGCCCGGCTCGTCCAGGGACTGGAGGAAGCGGATGCCCGCCCCCGCGCCCCGCTCCTCGTCATGGAGGAGGGCGAAGCGCTTCATCTCCGGGAAGCCGATGATGCCGTCCTGGAAGGTCACGATTTTTTCTTCCGAAATCTCTATCTCGCCGAAAATCTTCGTCTCAATCTTCATGGTAATCTGCTCCTATCTGCGTCCGTTCGCCAATTCTGATATTTATACTGCTTAACGCTTTCACTTGCCGTGAAACCAGACTGCATAACGCTGACTGGTTCAATCGCATGATTACATTAGGCAGCATTCAGCGTTATGCAGTATATGAAGCCGCTTCCCCTCTTTTGATCAAATGAAATCCAGGAGCGTGGTCTTCATGACCTTGCCCGCCGCCATCAGGGCCGCGTCGTAGGTCAGCTCCGCGCTGGTGAGCTGTATGGCCACCTCGGTGATGTCGATGTCCTCGTTCTCGCTCTTTAAGGTCTCATAGGTGGTCTTCTGGTTCTGGGATCTGTTCTTGATCAGATCCAGCTTGCTGCCCCTGGAACCGCAGGCGGTGACGCATACGTTGGCCTCGTCCAGGTATTTCTGGAAGGCGGAGATGCCGCCCTCGAACATCTTCTGCTCCTTTTCCTTGGCATAGGTCAGGGCCTTCTCCACTGCGTCCAGCTGCTTCTGCAGGACTTCATGCTTCGGGTCTCCATCGTCCAGCTTATCCTTGATGGCCTTGATGTCTGCCTGGGCCCCCTCCAGCTCGAGGACAGTCTGCATGGCATTGATGACATCGTCCACCTCTCTGCCGATGCCGTGGTTGAAGCACTCGTCCGCTCTGGAGTTGATGCGGATAGTCTGGTTGTATCCTACGTCATATTCAATGACCTGACGCTCTTTGTCCGTGGTCAGGTAGGTATCGTTGTAGTTGATCCTGATGGTGTTGCCCTGATCGTCCTTCACTACAGCTCCAGCGTCATCCACCTTGTCGGCCTCGCAGGCGAAATAGTGCTCGGGGCGCAGGTCGCCTTTCTGCCAGTGGCTCTTCTCGTATGTGATGCGGATTTCACCCTCGTTTACGTTGGAGGTCGCATCGCTGTCCTTTGTGGCCATTAAGTCCTTGTACCTGTTTTCGCCAAACAATAATTCCCCTGTCTCAGGAACATATACGATAGCATCCGGGTCATTGGCGACTGCCGTATATGGGTCATCCTTGGGATGCATCGTCGTAATCGTATGCGTAGCGCCGCTCCCTGCCGCACCGGCCCAGGCTGAAGTATTAATGCTTCCATCGGGATTGGCACTGTCCACGAAGGAAATCGTAGGAACCATGCCTACTTTATCAGGAGGCTGCGCATCAGGATTCGCACAGTCATTATAGGCCAGTCTGATGCGATGTATATCCACGGACGTAATATCGTCTTCCGAAACCGTGTTATAAGCAGGATCATTATAGTTAGCGGAATTGATTTCCAATACCTTCCCTATATTCACACTGGTAAAGGCATCCAATGCACTTTTATCCAGCTGCTCCGTAATCTTATAATCCCTCTCCTGCTCCGACTGGAAGCTCAGGGGCGTGTCCGTCCGATGCCCGGTGAACACATAGCGTCCCGCAAAGTCCGCGTCTCCCGTGGCGTAGACCTCATCGGCCAGGAGCTTGAGCTGCTCCAGGACAGTCCCCCTGTCCGTGGTGGTGAAGGGCTTGTTGGTTCCCCTGGTGCACTGGGCGGCCATGTTGGAGATGACATCGGACAGCTTGGACAGGGCGTCCTCGGTGACCTTCAGCCAGCTCTCGGCATCGGGGATGTTCTTGCTGTAGTACTGGGTGATCTCCGTCACATTGCTGCGCAGCCGCAGGGAGCGGATGGCCACTACGGGATCGTCGGAGGGACGGTTGATCTTCTTCTGGGTTGCCATCTGGGTGCTCAGGATGTCCTTGTACATCTTGTTCGTATTGATGTTCGACAGGTTGTTGCGCTGCATGATTTTATTTGTTATTCTCATAGAAATCTCCTCTTTTTGCCGATCCAAAGATTATCTCAAATCCGGAAGGGCGCCCGCACTCTTCATTCCGTGCACACTTATACTCCTGTCTGCAGAATCAGTCTGTCATACACTTCAGTCAGGGTCTGTATCATCTTGGACGCCAGGTTGTAGCCATTCTGGTACTTCACCAGGTTCACCGCCTCCTCATCCTCGTCCACGCCGGAGATGGATATCCGCTGGGTGTCGATATTGATGGCGATGTCCGCGTAACTGCTGTAGAAAGTCTCGGCCCTGCTGGCGTTCAGCGCCACATCGGAGAGGATGCACTGCAGGAATTCCGATGCGGAGCAGCCGCGGAAACTCATGCTGCCCTTGTCGGTGGCCAGCTTCTTGATGTCCTCCAGCAGGTCGTTCTGCTCCTCGCCGTCCCCTTCCTTTTTCTTGGTGGCCAGAAGGCTGGGGTCATTCTCTACGGTGGTGGAGACATCGAAGTATTTGGCGGTCATCAGGTAATAGCTCTGGCTGTTGGCTGTGTCCTTGCCTACGGTTACCTTTAATGTGGCGGCATCCGCTATGTCTGTCTGCGATATGTTCAGGGCTGTATACTTCTTGGCAAAAGCTTCTAATTTCTTGACCCTGTTATCATAGGCTTCCTTGGATTCCGTGTCATATCTATAATCATGCAACGCCGCCTCGCATACTGCCAACACTTTATCCTTGTCAGCCGCAGTATACGGCGGCTTCAAGTTCTGTGCTTCCAATGCCTTCTCCACTCTCGCAATGTACTCGGCCTCCGTCTCATCGCTATGGTTCCCGAAGAAATACTGCTTGTTTTCCGTCATCATATTGGCGGTGAACAGTGCAACGCCCTTCTGATCCCCCGCATAGCCGCTGGTCAGGATATCATTGAACTTCTGGGAGAAGGTCCTGATCCATTCGTTCATCTGGGCCATGTAGTAGGGAATGCCCTGGTAGGTGACGCTCTTGCCCACGGAGGCCGTGGAGCCTTCCCCCGCATTGACAGCTACATTCTTCATCGTTCCGTCTTCTGCCTTCTGCTTCGACATCTGGAACGTGAAGGAGTATTCCGCCTCCCCCGCAGCATTGTAGCTGACGCTGTATGTCCAGGAATCATAGTAATACTCCTTGTTCCCCAGCTTGATGATGCCGCCGCTGTCCGAAAGGTTACACTTATTCAAATCCTTCAGGTAATGTTTATCTACTTTCACAGTGACTGTATTGAAGTCAGGGTCATCCGCGCCCTTATTGACCACCTCGGTAATCTGCCCCGAAAAGCTCTCGCCGTTGTTCCCGTCCCGCAAATCCACCAGGCCCTTCAGCGCGCCGCCCATGGCACCGCCGTAGAGGTTGAACTTGGAATTGTTCCCATCGTCCCACACCACATCATAGAGGCCGTCCACATCCGTCTGGTTCACCTTCTCATCGTCAGTCCGGGACACGCATTTCAGGCCGTTGTATTCGAAATTGTCCACCAGCACCTGGCCGCCGGCAATCTTCACGATGAACCTGCTGCCGCCGGTGTTCCTGTCGGGATTGTTGAGGTCGGCAATCTTCGTCTCCTTTACCTCCACGTCCACAATCTGGGAGAGCTGGTCTACCAGGAGGGTTCGCCTGTCCCGGAGCTCATTTGCGTTCACGCCCTTGAGCTCGATGGTGTTGATCTGTTTGTTCAGGGTGGCGATTTCACTGGCAATGGTGTTGATTTCGTCCACCTTGACCTTGATTTCCTCGTTCACGTCCTTCTGCAGCTTCTCCAGGTTGCCCGCCACGCTGTTGAAGTATTCGGTGAGGGCATCCGCATAGCCCACGAACTGATCCTTGAAGGACGTATTGTTGGGGTTCTTCATGAGCTCCTGCAGGCCCGTAATCATCAGCTGGTCGAAGACCGTCTTGAAGCCCGCGTTCTGTCCGTTGTCATCGAAGTAGTCCTCAATCTGCTGCATGTAATATATCTTCTGCTCGTACTCGCCTACCTTCTCATTGTTGTTCCAGAATCTGAAATCATAGAATTCGTTGCGGACGCGCTCGATGGCCAGGGTCTCCACCCCGGCGCCGGCGCAGCCGTAGGTCTGGAACACCCGCAGGGCATTGGCGGCCTGTGTGGTCACCTGCTGGCGGCTGTAGCCTTCGGTCTGTACGTTGGCGATGTTGTTGGACGTGGTGTTCAGCGCAGCGTTGCTGGCCAGCAGTCCGGTATATGCTATATTCAATCCGAAAAATTGTGATGGCATTTATCTCTACCTCCTTTTTGGAGAGCATTTCAATCTGTGTCAAAAACGCTTAAACGCCCAGCGTGCTCAACAGGTGCTCCAGCATCCCGTCGATGACGTTTATGTAACGGCTGGAAGCATTGTAGGCGTTCTGGAACTTGATCATGTTGGACAGCTCCTCATCGGAGGAGACGCCCGACACCTGTTGCCTTGCGCTTTCGATGGACTCCATGGTATCCTGCTGGTTCAGGTATATGCTCCTGCTCACGTAGCCGGTATTCGCTATCTGGGACACCAGATCCGTATAGTAGCTGACGAAGGTGGAGCGCTTCGATAAATTGGGGTTCAGCGTGTAGTCCTCTGCCGTGAAAGCCGCCTTTAGGGCATCGGCCGTGGCCTGATCCTCGGAGCCGTCCGGCAGCCTGAATCCCAGCATGGAGGGCTTCTGCATCAGTTCCTGGTCTATCTGGAGGTTTTCGATGTTGTAGAGGGAACTGGGGTTGTTGGGGTCTTCGGGGACGTATACCCAGACATCTCCCGTAACGGGATTGCCATTCTCATCCAACACAGGATTGCCTGCCGCGTCAGTCAGCCCTGTCACCGTCATCTTCTTATAACCATTGCCGGAACGTGTTGTGAACATCTGAATGGGGCTTCCGTCATCTTTGCGCATATATCCATCGGAATCCGCCATGCAATACTGTGCATTTTTCAGGGTCACAGACTGGCCGTTCTCATCCGTATAAGTCACATTTCCTGTAGTA
Source organism: uncultured Acetatifactor sp. (assembly GCF_948601915.1). Lineage (NCBI taxonomy): Bacteria > Bacillati > Bacillota > Clostridia > Lachnospirales > Lachnospiraceae > Acetatifactor > uncultured Acetatifactor sp. The sequence continues at coordinate 19,228 of NZ_CAPDXS010000099.1, forward strand.
ACCCCGGCCGCCGTGCCCAGAATCTCATTTATCTTCGTCGCGATATTATGAATCAGCTGGTCGAACTCCGCCTGCACGTTCATAATGACGGACTGAGAGACGAAATTCCCCGATCCATCCGTCCCATTGTACTTATCCTTGTCAGCTACATCCCTGTAGTCCGCCCTGTGGTCGCCCCTGGCCAGCAGCGTGGCCTTCAGGCCGCCGATGTCCGTATTCAGATCCGTGGAAATCTCCCGGTTGAACTTGAACACATGGGCATTGGCGATGCTTTCTTTAGTATAAATCTTATTGCCATTGGCATCTGTGGTATAGGAGGCGTTCTGCGGCCAGAAGGGGGTATAGAAGCCTGTCTCCTCGTCCGCGAAAATCCCCATCTCAAAGCATCTGGGGCCTTTCACGAAGTCCACGCCCTCTATCTGCACCCAGACATCGCCGTTGACAGACTCGCCGTAGTTGATGTTCGCCATCTCGGACAGCTCATCCAGCAGCTGGTCCCTGGTGTCCCTCAGGTCGTTGGCCTGCTCTATGCCGCCGGACTCGATCTTCCGGATAGCCTCGTTGAGCTGCAGTATCTTCTTTCCGTAGGAATTGATTTTGTCCACCTGCTCCTTGACCTGCATGTTCAGGTTGTCCTGATAGGCGGACAGGCCCTTGTAGACGGCCTGGGCGCGCTGAATCAGCTCCGCGCCCCTCTGGACGAAGAGTCCCTGGGTCACGGAACTGGCGGGATCCTTGGCCAGCTCCTGCACAGCCGTCCAGAAGTCCTCGATGGAGGTCTGGAACGCCTCGCCGTGCATCTCGCCCAGCTGTCCCTCCACCTCTTCCATGACTTCGGTGGACACTTCATAGAACATACTGCGGCCGGATTCCCTGCGGTATATTTTGTCAAGGAAATAATCCCTTATATGTTTTACCCTGGAATATGTGACGCCCAGGCCCACCTGTTTGTTGTTGACGGACCTGACGTCTACTGAGAGCTGCAGATAACTTCTGGTAGACTGCTGCACCTGCTGTCTGACATAGCCGGTGGTCTCCGTGTTAGTAAGATTATGCGCTGTGGTGTTCAGCGCATTCTGACTTGTCTTTAATCCTGATGAACCTACGTATAAACTACCCATTAGTGGCATGATAATCACCTCTTAGATCGGAAGAGCA